>JBAUGC010000681.1:0-5432 GCA_049679485.1 Xanthobacteraceae bacterium | reverse complement strand
GTGTAAGTCCACATGAATACCGGCTTCGAGCACTCGCGCGCCAGCTCCTTGAGCTTCGGCAGATCAGCTTCGAGGAAAGCCGAACGGCGCGCCGTGATGACAACGATGACGCCGTCAACCGAAGGCGACTGAGCGACCAGTCGTGCGAACTGCGCATAGCCGAGCTTCTGCACGCCTTGCGCCGTCGAATCGACCGGGTTCTGTGTAGTGCCGTAGGACGGCACATGAGCATCAAGCGCAGTGCGGGTCGCGGCGTCGAGCACCGGCACATCGAGCCCAGCGGCTGCGCAAGCGTCAGCCATCCATATCCCCGCGCCGCCAGAGGCGGTGCAGATGCCGACCCGGCGTCCGGCCGGCATCCGGTCGCCGCAGGCGAGGAAGGCAACTGCTACGTCAAGCATCTCATCGAAATCGCGCCCTTCAATCAAACCGTAGCGGTCAAAAATAGCGCGATAGGCCGCCTGCGAGCCGGCAAGCACGGCGGTATGAGAAGCGGCCGCCCGGCGGCCCGGCTCGGTCTGGCCGATCTTGCCGACGATCAGCGGCTTTCCGGCTTTGAGCGCCTTCTCCGCGACGCGCTTGAATTTCTCCGGTGTCCTCACCGCTTCAATCAGCAACAGGAAAACGTCGGTCTCGCCTTCATCGAGCATGTAGTCGACAAAATCGGAAATCTCGAGCGCAGCTTCGTTACCGGTCGTGGCGATGTAGCGGAACTTGATATTGCGCGGGCGTGCGCGGTCGAGGAACGCAAAGCCGAGGCCGCCGCTTTGCGAGATCACCGACACCTGGCCGCGTCCCAGCGGCCGTGCCGGGGTGAGCGGTCCGGAGCTCTTGTCCGATGCGGGGCTGAAGTTGGCGCACAAGGCGGCGGCGATATTGGCAAAGCCTTCGGAGTTCGGCCCGCTCACCGCCATGTCGTATCGCTCGGCAATCGCGGCGATTTCCCGCTGCATGCGCGTGCCGGTGTCGCCTTCCTCGGCAAAGCCGGAACTGAGAATAGCGGCGGCTTTGGTGCCAGTGCGCCCGCAGCGTTCAAGCTCCGCCGGTACGTAGGCGGCGGGAACGATCAGGATCGCCAAATCGACGATTTCAGGAAGTGCCTCGACTGAAGGATAGGCTTTCTCGCCCTGCACTTCGGCGGCGCTGCGGCTGATCGGATAAACGGTTCCGGCGAACGGATGACTGCGGATGATCTCGAAAATTCGTCCGCGCAACCCGTGCGTATCGGACGAAGCGCCGACCACCGCTACCGATTTCGGCCACAGCAATTTCCCGATATCCGGCACCGCGCGTCAGCCTCTCAACGCAAACCGAGCCCGCGCGCAATGATGCCGCGCAGGATTTCGGTGGTGCCGCCTTGAATGGTGAGCTTGGGTGCGATCATGGTCGCGAAGGCGAGCTGATCCTCGAGCGTAGCGCGGTTGAGGATTTCAGGCTCGAGGAACGCTGCGAGGTCGCGTACCCGGCCGGGCAGCTTCTGTTCCCAAACCGTGCCAAGGTCTTTGACGATCGACCCTTCGACCACCGGCTCCTTGCCGGCTTGCAGCATGCCCGCGACCGAGACCGACATGCGCCGCAGGGTATGCAGTTGCGCGACCAGCCTGCCGAGGCCCTCGGCGCTGCGCAGGTCTGGCTCCGGACCGAGCACGCGGATGAGCTCCAACAAAACATAAAAGGTCTCGAGAAAACGCTCAGGTCCGCTCCGCTCGTAAGCGAGTTCGCTGGTCGCCTGCTTCCAGGCGCCGTCGATCTCTCCCATGACGTGGTCGTCGGGCGCAAAAACATTGTCGAACACGACTTCGTTGAAACCAGCCTTGCCCGTCATTTGATTGATCGGGTTCACCTTGATCCCCGGCGTCTTCATATCGACCAAAAACTGGGTCAAGCCGTGGCGGCGGTTTTCTTTGGTCGGCGGTGAAGTGCGAAACAGCGCCAGCATGTAGTCCGCGACTTGCGCGCTGGTCGTCCAGATCTTGCTGCCGTTGATGCGCCAGCCGCCGTCGGCCTTTGTCGCCTTAGTTTTGGCCGCGAACAAGTCAGAGCCCGAGCCAGACTCGCTCATGCCGATGGAGAAGCACAGTTCGCCGCGGCAAATGCGCGGCAGCACATCGTTCTTGACGTGCTCGGGAGCGTATTTGAGCAGGATCGGACCGCTTTGCCGGTCGGCAACAAAGTGCAGGTGCGACGGCGCATTGGCGACGCGAAATTCCTCTGTGACCACGTAGCGCTCGAGTTGCGTGCGCTCGTGTCCGCCGTATCGCTTTGGCCAGGTCATGCCAATCCAGCCTTTGGCGCCGACCCGCCGGCTGAAGGCGCGGTTGTAGGAATCGCCGTGCGCGGCTTGATGCGGATCGAATATGCCGGCTGCAATCTCTTCGGCGAGGAAAGCGCGCACTTCGGCGCGGAGCGCTTCGCATTCCGGCGGCAGGCGAATTGGATCGAACTGCAGGTTGGCGGTCATCGCGATGCCACCATAGGCCAGAATTCATCGGCCCCGCGGCGGGCCACGTGTTTGCCTAGCTCGGCCGCCCAATAGCTTTCATTGCCGAAGTCGTCGCGCCAGGACAGCATCCGCAGCGTGAAGCGGTGGAGAACGTGTTCCTGGGTGAAACCGATGGCGCCGAACACCTGATGTGCAATCGCCGCGCCTTCGGTGGCGGCTTCGGCGGTGCGAATCTTGGCGGACGCAGCTTCAAAGAACACCGCGTCATCGAATGCGCCCGCTTGCGCGATGGTGTCGGCAGCCGAACCGGCGACCGCGAGCGCAGCAGCGACCTCACCGGCGAGCCGCGCCAGGTTCTGCTGCACGGCCTGGAATTTGCCAATTGGGCGCTCGAAAGCGACGCGCTCGCCGGCATAGGCGACGCTGAGCGACAGGATCGCCTCCAGCGCTCCGGCGGTTTCGATGCTGCGGATGGCCGAGCCCATCAGCATCAGGGTGTATTGCGTGAGTCCAGCCGGTGCGGGTGCACTGGCGACCGGCCCGACGCGATCGAAGGTCACAACATTGGTGGCGTCGCCTGCCAGATTGCGGCCTTCACTTAAACGGCAATCTTTGATGCTGACGAGCGCGATCTGGTGCTGGTCGGCGTGGTCGGCAAGCACAGCAATGTATTGGGCATCTCGTGCAAACGGAATACCGAGCGCGCGGCCGCTCATCTTGCCATCGGCGTCGATGGTGATGCGGTCATGCGGGCGGCAAGGTGCAAGTGTCATTGGCGTTGCCGGTGCCTCGATGCCGGCCTGCGAGATCAGCCAGCCGGCTGCCAGCGTTTCCGCCAGCGGCACCGACAACGCAAAGCGTCCCGCGACCGCAAGAATGGCGAAACCCTCGGCCAAACCTGCGCCGGAGCCGCCTAATTCTTCGGGCACCCAGGCGAGTGCAAGGCCCGCTTCACTGAGCGCGCGCCACAGCGGTTCTTTCCACGCGCCGTCGGCCGCTTTGTTGATGGTCTGCGGGTCGGCGAGGTCGGCGAGAATTCGCGCCGCCGTGTCGGCTACGATATGTTCTCTTTCGTCCGGCACGATTTACTCAACCCCGGCTTTTTGCGCCCGCGAAAAGCCAATTAAGCCGCCCGATGAACGCTTCTGCTATGGTGAGCGTAAGCACCACGCTTGGCAAGTTGGTTCGTTTGCACATCCGCTCCGGAAACTGGACAGGTGACCCAAAATGCCGGACGGTATGACCGTCCAATTGTTGGCGAAAGCTGGAGCAAACAGGTGGCGAAGCGCAACGCGACTGTGGCCGTTATTGGTGCCGGTGACTTCATTGGCGCGGCGATCGCCAAAAAGTTTGCCGCCGAAGGTTTCACAGTCTTCGCAGGCCGGCGGAACGCCGACAAACTCCAGCCGCTGGTCAAAGACGTTCAAGCCGCCGCCGGCGAGATAGTGGCGCGCGGTCTTGATGCCCGCAAGGAGGACGACGTGACGACTTTTCTGCGTGCCGCCGACGCGCACTCTCCGCTTGAAGTCTGCGTCTTTAACATCGGCGCCAACGTCTACTTTCCGATGCTGGAGACGACCGAACGGGTGTTTCGCAAGGTCTGGGAATTGGCCTGTTATGCCGGCTTCCTGAGCGGCCGCGAGGCTGCGCGGCTGATGCTGCCGCACGGCAAGGGTTGCATCTTTTTCACCGGCGCCACGGCAAGCGTGCGCGGCGGCATCGGTTACGCAGCATTCGCCAGCGCCAAGTTCGGGTTGCGCGCAGTTGCGCAAAGCATGGCCCGGGAGCTTGGTCCGCAGAATATCCATGTTGCGCATTTGATCATCGATGCCGGCGTCGATACCGCGTTCGTCCGCGACCGCATCAAACAGCGCGGCGGTGCCGAGGCGCTGGAGAATCTGGAGCCCGATCAACTGATGAATCCGGCATCGGTCGCCGAGGCCTATTGGCAACTCTACCGGCAGCCGCGCGACGCCTGGACCTTCGAACTCGATGTGCGTCCTTACCGTGAGGTCTGGTGACATGGCCAAAGTGGAATTTCACTTCGACTTCGGCAGTCCGAACGCCTATCTTGCGTATCAGGTCATTCCTCAAATCCAGTCGCGCACCGGTGCTAAATTCGAATACGTGCCGATCCTGCTTGGCGGCGTCTTCAAGCTGACCAACAACCGTTCGCCGGCGGAGAAGATGGCCGGCATCAAGAACCGGCTCGAATACGAACGCCTGGAGCTGCAACGTTTCGTCCGGCGCTACGGCGTCCCGTTTAACTGGAATCCATTCTTTCCGGTCAACACA
This sequence comes from Xanthobacteraceae bacterium, assembly GCA_049679485.1. Taxonomy (GTDB): domain Bacteria; phylum Pseudomonadota; class Alphaproteobacteria; order Rhizobiales; family Xanthobacteraceae; genus BOG-931. Next base: position 694 of record JBAUGC010000681.1, on the reverse strand, counting down.
TTGTTGATCATGCGCGGCGCCATAGCGGCGCAGCTTGACGGTGTCTTTGAGCGATATGTGACTGAAATGTTCCGTCACATGTGGGCGGAGCCGAAGGACATGGACGATCCGGCTGTGGTCGGCGCAGCGCTCACGGAATCCGGTTTCGATGCCGCCGCGTTGCTTGCGCAGACCCAGGAGGCCGAGGTCAAGGACCGGCTCCTGAAAAATACCGAGGATTCAGTCGCGCGCGGTACGTTCGGGTCCCCGACTTTCTTTATCGGCAATGAAATCTTTTTCGGCAAGGATCGGCTGCGCGACGTTGAAGAAGAGATCGCGCGCACCAAATAGCGGGATTGCGAGGGCAAGCCGTCCGGCATGCCAATAGTCGCCTGAAATGGAGCGGTGTCAGTGATAACCCGGGCGAAATCGTCGGTCATCGACACGCGACACGACCAGATGTTTCCGGTTTTGGAAGCACCGGAAATCGAGCGCGTCCGGCGTTTTGGTACGGTGCGATCGTTCCCAACCGGTGAGGCTTTGGAGAAAGCCGGCGAGGTCGGTACCGGTTTGAGCATCATCCTCGAAGGACGGATCGAAGCATTCCAACGAAATGCCGCGGGGAGCCAAGTGCCCATCGTTACGCAAGGACCCGGCGCGTTCCTTGGCGAAGTGGCGCAATTGGCAGGCCGGCCGGGGCTGGTCGATGCATATG
>JBAUGC010000680.1:0-4923 GCA_049679485.1 Xanthobacteraceae bacterium | reverse complement strand
ACGATATGGGGGCGGCCTTCGGCCACTTTATTGACCTTCACCGCGGCAATGCCCTCACCGGCGAGATAGCGTTGTGTTCCCGAGGTCGCAAGCACCTTAAAGCCGAGCCCGCCGAGCAGGCGAATGGTTTCGAGAATGCGCGGCTTGTCCGCATCCCGGACCGAAACGAACACGGTGCCTTTTCGCGGCAGCCGGGCTCCGCCCCCAAGCTGGCTCTTGACGAAGGCGACGTTGTAGTCGCGGTCGATGCCCATGACTTCGCCGGTCGACTTCATCTCCGGGCCAAGCACGGTATCGACCCGGTCGCCGAACCGGGCGAACGGAAATACCGCCTCCTTCACGCCGATGTGGCGGGCGGCGGCAAATTCAAAGCTTTGCGGCTTTAGCTTAAAACTCGCCAGCGTCTCACCCGCCATGATGCGCGCCGCGATCTTGGCCGCCGGCACGCCGGTGACCTTGGCGACGAATGGGACCGTGCGAGAGGCGCGCGGATTGACCTCGAGTACGTAAATATCGCCGTCCTTGATGGCGTACTGCACGTTCATCAGGCCGCCGACCTTTAACGCCAGAGCGAGAGCGCGCGTTTGCCGGTCGAGCTCGCCGATCGCGGCAGCCGAAAGATTGTGCGGCGGCAGCGAGCAGGCTGAATCCCCGGAATGGATCCCTGCTTCCTCGATGTGTTCCATAATGCCGGCGATGTAGCTGTCGCGGCCGTCGGCGAGGCAATCGACATCAACTTCGACTGCGTCCGTCAGATAACGGTCGATCAGCAGCGGCCGTTTGTCCGACACCGCGAGCTCGGACGGCCGATCGAGATCGGCGGCAAGCCGCGCGACGTAACGGTCGAGTTGGTTGCCGTCGTGGACGATCTCCATGGCGCGGCCGCCGAGTACATAGGACGGGCGGATTACAATCGGATAGCCGATCTCGTCGGCAATCGCGCGCGCCTTCTCGGGGTTCGTTGCAATGCCGCTTTTCGGCTGCCGCAGCCCCAGACGGTCAAGCAATTGTTTGAAGCGGTCGCGGTCTTCGGCGAGGTCGATGGCGTCGGGCGAGGTGCCAAGGATCGGCACGTGTGCCTGCTCCAGTGGCTCGGCGAGCTTGAGCGGTGTCTGGCCGCCGAATTGCACGATGACTCCGTGCAGTGTGCCTTTGTTGCGCTCGGTATCGATGATCTCGATGACGTCCTCGGCGGTGAGCGGCTCGAAATAAAGCCGGTCGGAGGTGTCATAGTCGGTCGACACCGTTTCCGGATTGCAGTTGATCATGATGGTCTCGTAGCCGACTTCTTTCAGCGCGAAAGCGGCATGACAACAGCAATAGTCGAACTCGATACCCTGACCGATGCGGTTCGGACCGCCACCGAGAATGACGACCTTCTTTTTGTCGCTGGGTGCCGCTTCGTCGTCGGCGAGACCGGCGAAGGGCTGCTCGTAGGTTGAATACATGTATGCCGTGGGCGAGGCGAATTCGGCGGCGCAGGTGTCGATGCGTTTGAACGCCGGCCGAACGCCAAGGGCGCGACGACGCTCGGAAACTTGTTCGGTTGAGAGGCCGGTAAGCCGGCCCAGCCGGGCATCCGAAAATCCCATGGCTTTGAGCCCGCGCAACACGCTCGGCGCGGCCGGCAGGCCCTTGGTCCGAATCTCGGCTTCGGTTTCGATGATGCCTCGGACTTGAGCGAGGAACCATGGATCGATGTGGCAGGCGGTGTGTATTTCGGCGTCGCTCATGCCCAGCCGCATGGCCTGCGCGACTTTCAGGATGCCGTCTGGCGATGGCGTGCCGAGCGCGGCACGGATCGCATTCTTGTCGTCGCCCTGGCCGAGGCCGGGGATGGCGATCTCGTCGAGGCCGGTCAATCCGGTCTCGAGCGAGCGCAGCGCCTTTTGCAGACTTTCGGCGAAGGTGCGGCCGATCGCCATCGCTTCACCGACCGATTTCATCGACGTGGTGAGCACGGGTTCGGCGCCGGGAAATTTCTCGAAGGCAAAGCGCGGCACCTTGGTGACGACATAATCGATGGTCGGCTCGAACGACGCCGGCGTCGCACCGCCGGTAATGTCGTTTTCGATCTCGTCGAGCGTGTAGCCGACGGCGAGCTTGGCGGCGACTTTGGCAATCGGGAAGCCGGTAGCCTTCGATGCCAGCGCCGAAGAGCGTGACACCCGCGGATTCATCTCAATGACGACGAGGCGGCCGTCCTCGGGATTGACCGCGAACTGCACATTGGAGCCGCCGGTCTCGACGCCGATCTCGCGCAACACCGCAATCGAGGCGTCGCGCATGATCTGGTATTCCTTGTCGGTCAGCGTCAGCGCCGGCGCGACGGTGATCGAGTCGCCGGTGTGTACGCCCATCGGATCGACGTTCTCGATCGAGCAGACGATGATGCAATTGTCGTTGCGGTCGCGAACGACTTCCATCTCGTATTCTTTCCAACCGAGCACCGATTCCTCGATCAGCACTTCGGACGTCGGCGACGCGTCGATGCCGCGCTCGACGATCTCGATGAACTCGGCCCTGTTGTAAGCGATGCCGCCGCCGGTGCCGCCGAGCGTGAATGATGGCCGGATGATGGCGGGGAGCCCGATATCCTCAAGCGCTTCGAGCGCTCCGATCAAGGTCTTGATCTGGTGCGAGCGCGGCGTCGCAAGCCCGATCTTGGTCATCGCATCGCGAAACAGCTTGCGGTCTTCGGCTTTGTCGATGGCGTCGGCGGTGGCGCCGATCATCGTGACGCCGAACTTTTCCAGGACGCCCATGCGGCGTAGCGACAGCGCCGTGTTGAGAGCAGTTTGCCCACCCATGGTCGGCAGCAGCGCAAAACCGCCGGGAACGGCATAACGCTCCTTGGCGATGATCTTGGCGACGATCTCCGGCGTGATCGGCTCGATGTATGTCGCATCCGCCAGATCCGGATCGGTCATGATGGTCGCTGGATTGGAATTGACCAGGACGATCCGATAGCCCTCAGCCTTGAGCGCCTTGCAGGCCTGCGTACCCGAATAGTCAAATTCACAAGCCTGGCCGATGACAATCGGTCCCGCGCCGATGATCAGGATCGAGGAGATGTCGGTCCGCTTGGGCATGGCTTCCGTGTCTGACGTATGCGCGGGCACAAAAAAAGGGCGCGCTTGGTGCGCGTCCTTGGCCCAGGCGCCGGAGCTTAAGCCCGCGCGCGGGCGCTCCTTAGACCAGAAACGCCGGGCAGGGAAGAGGTTTCGCCATGTCCCGGCCGCGTGACACACGTTCGTGGCGATATTTGCGCAATTTTAGTTGCTCGGAGCTGTGGAACCCGGAGGTATCGATCCGGATCAACGGGCTGCGACGCGGCCACGCCTGGCCGTTTGGCGCACGCGGCATATGATCAGGGGCCGACAGCGTCGGCGCCGCTAAGCGACGCGAGCCGTCGATCTCGTTTGCGATCATTCCTTCGCCTGTTCGGCGTCCTGTTTAGCCGCAGGTTTGCCGTTCGTCACCGCCGAGACTGCCTGGTAGGCATCCACCAGTCCGGCGCCAAAGTCCGATCGCTGGCCGGCCGATCCGAGCGGCTTGGCAGTAGACATGATGATCGAGCGGACTTCGTTGGGCGTGAGCGAAGGTTTTTCTTCGAGCAGCATTGCCGCGATCCCGCTGACATGCGCCGCGGCGACCGAGGTGCCCGTGGTGATCTGATACGAGTCACCGGGCGCCAGTGCCAGAATCTCCACGCCCGGAGCAGCAACGGCAATGTATGAGCCGCGGTTGGCCATCTTGAACAGACCGTCATTGCTGTCGGTGGCAGTCACCGCGATGACGTCGGGATCGGCCGCCGGATAAAGCGGTGCGGAGTTGGGTCCGGCGTTTCCGGCTGCCGCTACCAGCACGATGCCTTTCTCGTATGCGGCCGCCAGCATCCGGTGCATGTCGGGGTCGGCGGGGCCGGCGAAGCTCATGTTGATGACGCGAGCGCCATTGTCCGCGGCCCACTGCAGGCTTTTGTAGATCGCAAGAGAGGTACCCTTGGCCTCGCCCGCGGTGTTGTCGAAGGCGCGCGCCGCCAACAGATGCGGGCCTAAAGCGATGCCGGAAAGTTTCCCGTGCGCGGCGATGGCGCCTGCCATGGCAGTGCCGTGCGGGTGCGGCTTGGCATCTCCACCGAGCGGATCGAAGCTTTTTGTGATTGCTCCATTCAGGTCCGGATGTTTCACGTCGATCTCGGAGTCGATCAAGGCAATCGGAATGTTTTTCCCGGTCGCGACTTGATGCGCGCGTTCGATGTGCAGCTTGCCGAGGGCGTATTGGGCCGAATCGTCGCCGCGGGTTTTTGTCGCCGGGGTTGTGGCGTCTGCTTGCAGCGTGAAAAGGTAATTGGGCTGTGCTCTGGCGACGACGCGCTGGTCTTCGATCGCACCGATTGTATCCGGAACTGAGCGGCGGCCGTTGATGTGCCAGCGGTAAATGATGGTGCCGATCAATGGGAAGCTTTGCGATTCAAGCCGGGTCAAATTGTACCGGCGTGCGAGCTGATCGATCGATTGCGGCGTCGCGGTCGACGAAAACTCAGCGATGACTTCGTCAGGTACGTAGCGCCGCTCGTTTCGCGGTGGGACGCCGCTGCTGGCCACATTGGCTCCGCCACCCGCGCCACCTCCGCCGCCGCCACCGGCACCTCCGCCGCCACCCCCTGCGCCGCCACCGCCACCGCCAAGACCAACAGGCCCCGGCGGAACGTTCGGCAGCTGCGAGCCGGGAATGCGGCCGCCACCGCGCGGCGTGTCCGATGTATTCGAGCCGGCATTAGCGACCGTCCCCGACCCGATTCCAGTGTTCGAACCGGTATTGGCCCTCGGTGTGTTCGAGGTGGACGTATTCACCGTCCCGGGCGTGTTGGTTGTTCGTGAGCCGGTATTGCCGCCGAACCTGTTCACGGTGGAATAG
>JBAUGC010000679.1:0-2418 GCA_049679485.1 Xanthobacteraceae bacterium | reverse complement strand
CAACGCCGCTCCTCCTATTTCAACATTCGCCGGGGCGATCCCCGGCGACGGCCCTGCTGTTGAGCGCCGCCAGTTCCAGACAGATCGCATCCAGCGGGTCAGCCGCGTTGTGTCGGACCTGGACCGTGCGGGGGGCTTCTATCGAGATGCGCCGGGGTTTCGTGTCATTGCACGAGGACGCTCCGACCAGCGGACGCTGGCTGCCCCCACCAACATGGCCGGCTTGAATGGGATGTTGCCGGCCTGTTTCATGGCCGAATCCCAGTTGAGTATCTTGTCGAGGCCGCTGAACGGAAAAAGCGTCACCAAGCAAATACGAAGTAGCAGCGGCGCATAGTCGTTGATCCAGCGTCATTGGCTGGTGACTCCCGGAAGGACAGAGTCGCTGTGGCGCAAGCTTAGCGGAGCAGCGTACGTGCTGGAAAGCTCAATCAAGCGCGGCCCTATCGATGGAGCCGCGGATGACCGAATACACGGCAGAGCGGGCGAAGCTTGGCTATTGGCATCTTTGAGCCGACGGCATCAGTCACGAGACCCGTTGCGCTCTGACTGAGTTCGAGCTGGAGAGCGTCGGCGGCGCCGCCCCCCCCAATGGAACAACAAGCAGGATCGGCCTGAGGCGACAGTCGTCTACACCGTGCAGCCCGTTGGCTGGGTGGGCGACTGGCACGAGAATCCGGCGCCGCAATGGATCGTCGTCCTTTCCGGTCGCTGGTGGATTCAGTCAATGGACGGCACGCGCGTCGAACAAGGCCCGGGGGAGTTCTCGCTCGGCGAGGGCCAAGGCTGCAACCTCACGGACGGACGCAAAGGCCACCGATCCGGAACGATCGGCGACGTGCCGGCTGATGACGGTGCAGTTGCACGTTGCTCCTAACCCCAACCCCTGCCATTTCAAGTAAATAAATGGACGAGTTCGAGATTCTGGATTCACGTTTCCAGGCCTATGTGTTTTCGAATGCGCCACTGGTGAAGCTCGGCGAAGGATTCGCTTGGTTGGAAGGCCCAGTTTGGTTCGCGGACCAGGATTGCTTGCTGGTCAGCGACCTTCCGAACGACCGGATCATGCGCTGGACCTCCGATGGCGCGATGTCGGTGTTTCACTGCCCATCCGGCTTGGCCAACGGCCACACCCGCGACCGGCAAGGCGGTTGATTGGTTGCTCGCACCAGCATCGTTGCATTACCCGCACCGAGCTTGACGGCTATATCACCGTGCTCGCCGACCGCTATGCATCGCCCCGGACGGAACGAAGCTGGGAAGTATCAAAGGGCCGTTCACAATGTCGAATCTTACCTTTGGAGGCCGCAACCGGTCACGGTTATTAATCTGCGCGTCGCACAGGCTGTTTGCGATCTACACCAACCAGCGCGGCGCCGGGCACCACAGACCCGCCTCATATATTTAGCCACTTGGCTAGCAGGTGAGCACCGATGATCCCGCCGACGAACATCCCCACCCATACGGCCTTGTGGTGGCGGCTGAAGACCATCTCCCAGCTTTCCGTGCGCGCACGATCATCGAAACGACCGTGGGCGCCGTATGCGCCGGTCACCGGCTCGAACAAATTGCCCGGAGCATCCGGATCCGACGGCTGGTCGCTGAGCTGGCCGGTGTAGCCGGCCTTCGCGAGATAGCGGTCGAGCAGCCCCGGCGCGATTCGATTGGCGATGATCGCCTTTACCGCAGGGAAGCCCACCCAGATCTGGCGGCGCGGATTGAACGCGCCGAAATAAATCGCGCGCGCAGCCACCTCCGGCTGGTAGATCGGCGGTACTGGCTGCGCCTTATGCCCGGTCTTGTTCCGCGCCCAATCGAACTGCGGCGTGTTAATCGCCGGCAGATCGACTTCGGTCAGGGTTATCTTGATCTTATCGTGGTAGAGCTCGGACCGCAGCGCATCGAGAAAGCCGCGGATTGCGAACTTGGCGCCGCAATAGACCGACTGCAAGGGCACAGAGCGATAGGCGAGAGCAGAGCCGACGCTGACAATCGAGCCGCGATCGCGTGGACGCATGTACCGTAGCGCTGCCATCGTGCCGTGCACTTGGCCGAGATAGGTTACCGCTGTGCCGCGCTGGAACTCCTCGGGGGTGAGTTTGTGGACGGGCGCGAAGACTGTCGCCATGGCCACATTAACCCAGACGTCGATCGGTCCCAGCTCGCGTTCGATCCGCTCTGCGGCTGCGTCGACGGCTTTGGCGTCCGCCACATCGGTCGAAATTGGCAGGGCACGCACGCCGAAATGTCGCAACTCGTCCGCAGCGCGTTCGAGTCGGTCTGGATCGCGCGATAACAGCGCTACGTCGCAGCCGTTCCTTGCGAACTCTGTGGCAACCGCGCGGCCGACGCCCGCTCCGGCCCCCGTGATCACCACGATCTTTCGCATTTTTTATCCCTTTTTGCCGGTCCCAAGTG
>JBAUGC010000678.1:0-8217 GCA_049679485.1 Xanthobacteraceae bacterium | reverse complement strand
GCCACCTGCATCTGGATGATGCGGTCCGGTTTGGACGGCGGCTCACCGCGCTTGAGTTTGTCGACCACCTCCATGCCGGCGACGACTTCGCCCACCACGGTGTACTGGCAGTTGAGGAACGAGCCCTCGTCGAACATGATGAAGAATTGGCTGTTCGCGGAATTGGGATTGCTGGTCCGCGCCATGCCTACGATTCCCCGCTCGAACGGAACCTTGGAGAATTCCGCGGGCAGGTCCGGATGTTCCGAGCCGCCGGTGCCGTCGCCATTCTCGCCGTCGCCGGTCTGCGCCATGAAGCCGTCGATAACGCGATGGAACGGAACGTCGTCGTAAAATCCCTCTCGCGCCAAAAGCTTCAGGCGTTCGGCGTGTTGGGGCGCCAGGTCTTCGCGCAACTTGATGGTGACGCGGCCGTGAGTGGTTTCGACAATCAATGTATTTTCCGGATCGGTTCCCGCAGGGAGCGATTCACCCATTTGTTGTTTCCTCTATCGACGCAACGAACTGATAGCCCATGCAATTTCGATCCTAGGGCTCGATTGTGGCCTTCTTGATGTAATCGAGCTTGCCAAACTGTTTGATCAGATAGGTGTTGCCTTCTTGCTGGATCCGGCCTTGCTCGGGCCCCTGCCCGCTCGGTGCGCCTTCGCCGTAGCCGCTGTAGAGCGCGTCCACGACCGGCATACCCGAAACAACCTGGCCGAACGGCGCAAAGCCTTGACGGTCGAGCATATTGTTGTCGGCGAAATTGATGAACACCTGGGTGGTGCGCGTGTTGGGACCCGCGGTCGCAAACGTAATCAGGCCGCGCTTGTTGCTTTGCCTGACCGGATCGTCCTTGATCCGCGCCTCGCGCCACACTGCCGAAAGCTTCGGGTCGGCGTTGATGCCGAACTGGACCATGAATCCGGATATGACGCGAAAGAAGCGGGCGTTGTCGAAAAACCCGTTCTTGACGAGGTTGTAGAAGCGATCGGCGCCGTTCGGCGCCCAATCGCGATGAACTTCAATGACGAATGTGCCTTTGCTGGTGTCGAACTTCGCCTTGTAGACCGCCGGCGCCGGTTCATTCAGGGCCGCGGGATTGCCGAGGCCCTGGCTCCAAGCCGGACCTGTTACTACGAGGGCAAGCAAAAGAGTAATCAGGCGGATCATAGTGTCTTCCGGATGAGAAGGCGTTCAGGCTTTGGTAAATTTCTTTTTAAGACGCGCGGCGACCACGGCCGGCACGAACATCGAAACATCGCCGCCCATGCCGGCTATCTGCCGCACCAAGGTGGCGGTGATCGGGCGAACTTCGGGCGACGCCGGCAGAAACACGGTTTGAACTTCCGGCGCCATCGCGCCGTTCATGCCGGCCATCTGCATTTCATAGTCGAAGTCCGCGGCGTCACGCAGCCCCCGGATCAGGAGAGTCGCGCCGACCCGCCGCGCCGCCGACACCACGAGATCGCCGAACGTGGTGCAGACGATCTCACAACCCGCGCTGCGCCCGATCGGCGTGGAGATCTCCTCGAGCATGGCGAGGCGTTCCTCTGCCGAGAACAGCGGCGCCTTGCCGGGATGAATGCCAACCGCGAGCACCAGCCGGTCCGCGAGCCGGACCGCACTTTTCACCACGTCGAGATGGCCATTAGTGATCGGGTCGAACGACCCAGCGAAAAGGGCGGTGCGCGGCATGGCGGGGGTCTAGCCCGCGGTCCCTGTAATCGCAAGGCGGTTGGCACGGCGGATGGGCGGATGGGTGGAGGTTTATCGCACCGGAGTGACGGGATATCGTGTGTCCAAACGCGATCGAAGGCGTAATTGTTGGTGTGGGAGTGAAAATTACCGATGGACGCTCAAGCCCAAGCCGAGGCCAAAGCCGATACCAACATTGTCAGGCGTCCAGCCGACGTGTGCCAGTGGCGGGTCAGTGCCGATGTTTGCGTCGTCGGCGCCGGCATTGCCGGCACTTCTGCTGCGCTCACCGCTGCGCGTAACGGCCGCAAGGTCGTGCTGGTTGACGGCCTGCCGGTGCTCGGTGGCCAGGCGGTGAATTCGATCATCGGGACGTTCTGCGGCCTATTCGCCAACGGCACTCACGGCCACCAATTCACGCACGGCATCGCCGACGAGATCCTGCGCGACCTCGGCGCCAAGGAGCAGACCCTCTATTACCGGCGCGGGCCGGTGACCACGGTGGTTTATTACGACGAAATCGCGCTCGCCCGCTGGATCGAAGAGGCCATCCGCAAGGCGGGGATTACCGTCGTGCTCGGCGCGGTGCTGCGGCGCGTCGAAGTCGACGGCCGCCGCGTGAAGCGCCTTGAGCTCGCCACCCGCTATGGCGACGTCCACATCGAGGCGACGGGCTTCGTCGATTCAAGCGGCGACGCCGCTTTGGTCTGGCAGGCGGGCTTCGCCTGCCGCGAGCCCGCCAACCGCAAAGTGTTCGGCACCCAGATGGTGGTTCTTGAGCATATCGATGAAGCCAGGCAGCCGACCCGCGACGAGATCGGTGCGCGGATGAAGGAGAAAGGTGACGAGTACGGGCTGGTCCGGCGTGAAGGCCTTGCCTTCATCATTCCCGGGCGCGGCGTCGCGGCCATGAACATGACCCATGTCGAGACCCCGCTCGATCCGCTGGAGGCCTCTGCCCGCACGCTTGATGGCCGCGACCAGGCCGATCGCGCCGTCGCTTTCCTGCGCCACGAGTTTCCGGATTGTTTCGGGAAATGCCGCGTTCGCGCTTACGGCTTTCCGGGCATTCGGCAAACGCGCTGGATCGTCGGGCGCCAGCAGCTGACCGAAGGTGACGTGATGAAGGGAACGCGCTTTGCCGACGCGATCGGGCGCACCGCCTGGCCGATCGAGCTGCACGATCACGGCAGTGGCCACCGCTGGCACACGTTCCCCGAGGATCATGTCCACTTCATTCCGCTCGCGAGTCTGACGCCGGCGGACGCCGACAACGTTGTCGCCGCAGGACGCTGCATCGACGCCGACACCGCGGCGCTGTCGAGCGTGCGAGTGATGGGCCCGTGCATCGCCATGGGTGCGGCTGCAGCCCATGCGCTCGACCTCGCCGGCACCGGCAGCGTGCATCAGATCGACCTCGCGGCGCTGGCGACGCGGGTCTACGACAACGTCGAGCGGACGGACTGAAACATGCGCCTGACCGATTAAGAGAAGGCGATGCTTAATGGCGCGCACGGCAAGGCCAAAGCCCGCGCCATGGATTTGTTAGTACGCTACGGCGAGGCGCTCGGCGGCTTGCGAATTCGCTGCGGATTACCCCGGGAATTCGCTGCGGGCTGTCATTTTTCGCTAACCCCAATACCAGCAAAAATGTGACGCACGTCAATGTGGGCTTTGCCGATCTGATCCAGATTGCTGTTCGGTGAAGGCGACCCGCGCAGAAGCGCAGCGGCCTCGGGGCCGACAACAGGGCGCCAACTCAGAAGACAGGGATCGGTGTCATGCTCAGAGCCTTCTACGCCATAACCGCCGCCGCGATCGTCGCCGGAGCCTTCGTCGCAACGTTGAGCATTTCAGAGCAAGTCGAAGCCCGTGGATCGGTCCCGGGCATGAAAGCCGACCGTGCCGACATCCGCCCGCTCGCCGGCAACTGCTCTGAGAATGCGTGGCCCTATTTCGAGGCCTCCTGCCTGCGCGATACGCGCAATCCCTTTGGCAAGGCGCGCGAAGTTCGCATCGTTTCCCCTGATCGGCTGACCCAAGCCGGCGCAATCGCCGCCCGCTAAGTCGGTGGCCGGCCCTACCGGCCCCCACGCACGTTTCATCCGCGCCTAAAGTGCGCTAAGAGCCAGCCGGCAGCAGAAAGCGCCGGCCGGGATGATCGTCCTCATCGACAACTACGACAGCTTCACCTTCAACCTGGTCCACTTCTTTGGGGACCTGGGCGCTGAGGTGCGCGTGCACCGCAACGACAAGATTTCGACCGCAGCGGTCCTCGCCGCGGAACCCGACGCCATCGTGCTTTCGCCCGGCCCCTGCACGCCCAAGGAAGCCGGCATCTGCCTCGATTTGATCGCGGCGGCGTCCGGCCAGATCCCGATCTTCGGCGTCTGCCTCGGCCATCAGGCGATCGGGGACGCTTTCGGCGGCAAGGTGGTGCGGGCGCCGGCGCCGGTGCACGGCAAGCTGTCCGAAATCCGCCACGGCGGCGCCGGCATTTTTCACGGCATCAACGCGCCATTCCAGGCGACGCGCTATCATTCGCTGATCGTCGAGCGCGACAGCCTGCCGGACGAACTGAGCGTGACGGCGGACACCGGGGACGGCCTGATCATGGGTCTTGCCCACAAAAGCCTGCCGGTCCATGGCGTGCAATTTCATCCCGAAAGCATCGCTTCCGAGCACGGCCATCTGATGTTGAAGAACTTTCTCGACATTGCCGCGTCGTGGAATGAGTCGAGCGGACGCCGCGCCGCTTCTGCACCGCAGAAGCCCCGGGCGCGCCTGAACTGAGGGCTTCATCGTGACCGACTCATTTCGGGCCATCATCGGCAAAGTCGCCACCGGCGCGACGCTCACCCGCGAGGAAGCCTCGGGCGCGTTCGACCAAATGATGTCCGGCGAAGCGACGCCCTCGCAGATGGGCGCTTTGCTGATGGCGTTGCGGGTGCGCGGCGAGACCGTCGACGAGATCACCGGCGCGGTCGCCACCATGCGCAGTAAAATGCTTCGCGTGACCGCACCACCCGATGCCATCGACGTTGTCGGCACCGGCGGCGATGCCTCGGGCTCGTTCAACATTACCACCTGCGCCGCGCTGATTGTCGCCGGCGCCGGCGTTCCGGTCGCCAAGCACGGCAATCGCGCGCTGTCGTCGCGCTCGGGCGCCGCCGACGTGCTGGCCGCGCTCGGCGTAAAGATCGAACTCACGCCGGACGCGATCGCGCGCTGCATCACCGAGGCCGGTATCGGCTTCATGTTCGCGCCGGCGCACCATCCGGCGACCAAGAACGTCGCGGCGACCCGGGTCGAACTCGGCACGCGCACGATCTTCAATCTGCTCGGCCCGCTCTCCAACCCGGCGGGCGTGCGCCGGCAAATGGTCGGCGTGTTCTCCAAACAATGGACGCAGCCGCTGGCGCAGGTGCTGAGAAATCTCGGCGCCGAACGCGCCTGGGTGGTGCACGGCTCCGACGGGCTCGACGAAATCACCACATCGGGCCCGACCAGCGTCGCCGCGCTTGAAGACGGCCACGTCAAGACGTTTGAGATTTCGCCGGAAGAGCTTGGCTTGCGCAAGGTCAAGCCGGAGGCGCTGCGCGGCGGCGACGCGGCGACCAACGCCGAAGCGGTGTTGAACGTGCTCAAGGGCAACGCTTGCGCGTTCCGGGACGTGGCGCTGCTCAATGCCGCGGCGGCGCTGGTGGTGGCCGGCAAGGCGAAAGATCTGAAAGACGGACTGCACGCCGCCGCCCACTCGGTCGATTCCGGCGAAGCCGAAGGACGGCTTGATCGCCTGATCGCGGTATCGAACAATGACTGACATCCTCGCCAAAATCGCGGCCTATAAACGCGAGGAGATCGCAGCCGCGAAACGCGAGCGGCCGTTGCTGGCGCTGGAGCGCGAGGCCAAAAGCGCCGGTGCGCCACGCGGATTTTTGTCGGCAATCGAGCGCCGCCTCGGCGCCGGCGAGTACGCCCTGATCGCAGAGATCAAGAAGGCAAGCCCGTCGAAGGGGCTGATCCGGGAGACATTCGACCCACCCGCGCTTGCTGCGGCCTATGCGCAAGGCGGCGCGACGTGCCTGTCGGTCCTGACTGACGCGCCGTCGTTCCAGGGCTCGCTGGACTTTATGCGGCAGGCCCGCGCCGCCTGCGCACTGCCGGTGCTGCGCAAGGATTTTATGTTCGATCTCTATCAGGTGGTGGAAGCCCGCGCCGCCGGCGCCGATTGCATTCTTATCATCATGGCTGCGGTCGATGATCCCTGCGCGGCGGAACTGGAAGACGTAGCGGTCGGACTCGGCGTGGACGTTCTCGTCGAGGTCCACGACGAGGCTGAACTCCAGCGAGCGATGCTCCTGAAATCGCGGCTGATCGGCATCAACAATCGCAACCTCAAGACTTTCGAAACAACGCTCGCGACCTCCGAGCGGCTGGCGAAGCTCATTCCGCCGAGCTATGTCGTCGTCGGCGAAAGCGGCATATTCGCGCCGAACGATCTCGCACGGCTCGCCGAGGCGGGCATTTCGGCGTTTCTCGTCGGCGAAAGCCTGATGCGCCAGAGCGACGTCGCGGCGGCAACCCAGGCGCTCCTTACGCGCAATCCCCCTCCCTCCCCTCCCCCGCACGCGGGGGAGGTTAAGGAAGGGGCCGCGCGGTGAACGAAGTGGCGCGGCGCGCGAAACTCAGCCATCTCGGGGCGCGCGGCGAAGCCCGCATGGTGGACGTTTCCGCAAAACCTGCGACCGAACGCGAAGCGGTGGCCGAAGGCTGCGTCGTGATGCAGCGAGCGACGCTCGATATTGTGCGCAAGGGCAACGCAAAGAAGGGCGATGTGCTCGGCACAGCGCGCATCGCCGGCATAATGGCGGCAAAGCGCACCCATGAGCTGATCCCGCTGTGTCATCCGCTTGCTATCTCGCAAGTCGAGGTCGACCTCACGCCCGATGCCAAGCTTCCGGGCATTGCGGTAAAGGCGCGTGTCAAGGTCGCCGGGCGGACCGGCGTGGAGATGGAGGCGCTTACCGCCGTCTCGGTTGCCTGTCTCACCATCTATGACATGGTGAAGGCGGTTGATCGCGGCACGCGCATCGAAGGCATCCGGCTCCTGGAGAAGCGCGGCGGCCGCAGCGGTCATTATCGCGCAAAGGAGTAAGTCGGTGGCGTTACTGTCGGTCGGTGAGGCGCTCGAGCGCGTGCTCGAACACGCCGCGCCGTTGCCTGCCGAAGAAGCGCCGCTCGGCGACGCTGATGGCCGCGTCCTTGCCTTTCCACTGAAGGCGCTGCGCACGCAGCCGCCGGCCGACGTGTCGGCCATGGACGGCTATGCCGTGCACTCTGCCGATGTGGCGAACGTGCCGGTGCGCTTGAAAGTCATCGGCGAAGTCGCCGCCGGCCGGCCGTTTTCGCGCGGCGTCGGCCACGGTGAAGCAGCGCGCATCTTCACCGGCGGCGTAATCCCCAATGGCGCCGATACCATTGTGATCCAGGAGCAAACAAAGCGCCTCGGCGATGACGTCGAGGTGGAAAAGCCGTCCGGGAAAGGCCGGCACATCCGCATCCAAGGGCTCGACTTCAAGGCGGGCGAGGTTCTGTTAGCCGCTGGCCATCGGCTGACGGCACGCGACCTGATGCTCGCCGCTGCGATGAATCATCCGCTGCTCCCGGTGCACCGGCGGCCGAAAGTTGCGCTGTTTGCGACTGGCGACGAGCTGGTGCCGCCCGGCGTGGAGCCGGCGCCAGGCCAGATCGTCTCCTCCAACACTTTTGCGATCGGCGCGCTGGCACGCGAGGAAGGTGCCGAAGTCGTGGACCTCGGCATCGTCGGCGACCAGCTCGATGCGACTGTCGCTGCGGTCCGCAGCGCGCGCGAACTCAGCGCCGATATTCTCGTCACCAGCGGCGGCGCATCTGTCGGCGATTACGATCTGGTGCAGAGAGCATTCACCGCCGAAGGCATGTCGCTCTCGTTTTGGCGACTGGCGCTGCGGCCCGGGCGCCCTTTGATGCACGGCCGGCTCGGCGAAATGCATGTTCTGGGCGTTCCGGGGAATCCCGTGTCGGCGTTCGTTTGCGGTTTTCTGTTTCTGGCGCCGCTCATTCGCCGCCTTGCCGGACGAAACGATCTCCAGTCGGCAACCGAATCGGCCATCCTTGGCTGCGACCTCCCCGAGAACGACGAACGCGCCGACTATCTGCGCTCCACTTTGAAAGCAGGTCCGCAGGGGCCCGTCGTAACGCCCTTCCCGGTTCAGGATAGTTCCATGATCGGGCCGCTGGCGAAGGCGGATTGTCTCGTGATCCGAGAATCTTATGAACCGGCAGCGAAGGCCGGCAGCCCATGCCGGATCGTTAAATTCAAGCGTTAAGCGCGCGTTGGGCTCAGCCCCTACTTTCTTCACGTCAAATTAAATGGTTGCAGAACACATATGGAACGGATAGTGTCCGTTCATGATTTGTTTCGACTCGGGGCAGTCGAAAGCCAGCGGGTTCAGAAGGGGAAGCGTCGATGCTCACGCGCAAGCAGGCCGAGCT
>JBAUGC010000677.1:0-16447 GCA_049679485.1 Xanthobacteraceae bacterium | reverse complement strand
GTTTAAAGGCCGGGTGCTCGGTCAGATCGGAGACGTGGAGCGGCTGCCTGGTAGCGGCCGCGTGAATCATCGGACCGGGCCGGATCACGGGTTCGCGCCGGCGAAGTTCGGCAAACGCCGGCGGGGCATTGTAAATCGCTGTGGCGCGGAAGGCGTCGCCTTCGGCGAGTAACAAGACGCCGAAATTGGCCTCGCAGAGCCGCGTCGCATTCTCAAGCGCGCTTTCGAACACCGGCTGTAGATCGCCGGGCGAGCTGGAAATCACCCGCAACACTTCAGACGTCGCCGTCTGCTGCTCCAGCGATTCGGTGAGGTCGTCGGTGCGCTGGCGCAGTTCATTGAGCAGCCGCGCATTCTCGATGGCGATGACAGCTTGGCTGGCAAAGCTCGCGATGAGTTCGATTTGCTTGTCGCTGAACGGCCGCGTCTCGGTGCGGTAGCAGGAGATCGCGCCGACAAGCTCGCCCTCCTTGAGCATGGGCACGCTCAGATTGGTTCGGACGCCAAATCTTTCAACCGCCGTGACTGCAAACGGATCCCGCTCCGCATAAGCCGGCTCGGCCCGATAATCAGGAATGTGAATGATCTGCTTGGTTGCCTTCAGACGGCCAAGCCCGGTTTTTGCACCAGGTTGCACCATGACGACCCCGAGCTCCGAGGAGAGATGCCGTGCGACCGCACGAAACACGCCATTCTCATACAGCCACAGGGTCGCATTTTTTGCAGCGCAAATGCGAACCGCGTTGACCAAGATCGTTTGAAACACCGGCTCAAGATCGCCGGGCGAGCTGCTGATGACCTGAAGCACCTCCGACGTCGCGGTCTGCTGCTCCAGCGATTCGGTGAGATCGTCGGTGCGCTGGCGCAGTTCGTTGAGAAGGCGCGTGTTCTCGATGGCGATCACCGCCTGCGCGGCAAAGTTCTGCACCAAGGCGATCTGCTTATCACTGAATGGCCGAACCTCCTGGCGAAAGATTGTAATCACGCCGATCACGTCGTTGTCTTTGAGCATCGGCACAAGGAACAGCGTCCGCGCGCCGGCGCGCTCCACCTTGGCGACGAACGATGGATCCTTTTCGAGATAGAGCGGCTCCAGTCTCATGTCGAAAATCTGCTGGACCTGACCGGTCGCGGCAACGCGACCAAGCGGATGTCTGTCGACGACGCGGAACTGCGGATTGAGCCGCCGGAATTCGGCGTATGCTGGCGGGACGTCGTGCATCGCCGCCACCGGGAATGTGCCGTCCTTGTACAGGTTGAGCGTACCGAAGTTCGCCTCGCAGAGACGTGTCGCATTCGCGAGCATGGTCTGGAATACCGGACCGAGTTCGCTCGGCGAGCTTGAAATGACTCGCAGCACCTCCGAGGTCGCGGTCTGCTGCTCCAGTGACTCGGCAAGCTCGCGGCTGCGCTGCTGCTCGGCCTCGAACAGTCGGACGTTCTCGATGGCGATCACCGCCTGATCGGCGAAGGTCGCCACCAAATCGATTTCGCGGTCGTTGAACGGTTCAACCCGGCCGCGCGCCAAAGCAATGGCGCCGATCGGCTCACCGTCACGCATCAGCGGTACGCCGATCATCGAGCGAACGCCGCCGAGTTTGGCGTCGTCCTTTTTCTCGTAAAGCGGATCGGTCCATGCATCATCGATGCGGGCGACTTGCCGGGTCAAGGCGGCACGGCCGACGACGGTTCCGTGGCCAGGCAAAATCGTTGTTTGGCTCTCGACTTCCAGATATTCCGGTACGGAACTGTGGCCGGCCGCGAAGCGATATACGCCGTCCTCCAGCCGGTAGATCACCGTCTGTTCGGCCCGGCATAACCGCTCCGCGGTATCGACCACGCTCTGCAGAATGGGCTGTAGCTCGAACTTGGATCGGCTGATGACGCCGAGCACCTCGGAAGTGGCGGTCTGCCTCTCAAGCGACTCGCGCAGTTCGCTCAAAAGCCGCGCGTTCTCGATGGCGATCACGGCCTGCGCGGCAAAATTTTCAACCAGCGCGATCTGCTTGTCGGTAAAGGGGCGAACCTCCTGCCGATAGATGCTCAGGGCCCCAACCAACTCGCCATCCTTGAGCAGCGGCACATCCACGGTGGACCGCGCCCCACCAAATTTGACCGGCGGGCTGCTCGGCGCATCGGCCGCATAGTCCTGCGTTTCGCTGACCTTCTTCGTGCGGATGACGCGGGCAAGCAGGGTATTGGGGTTTGGCCGAAATGGGCCGCGCTGTCTGACGAATTCGGCAAGCCCCGGCGGGGTGCCCATTTCGGCGACAAACTCAAGCATCTCGCCGTCGTAGCGAAACAAGAGACCGAATTTTGCCTCGCAGATGCGCGTCGCGCTTTCCAGCATGGCGTGGAAGACCGGCTCGAGCTCGCCGGGCGAGCTTGAGATAACCTGCAGCACCTCCGAGGTCGCCGTCTGCTGCTCCAGCGATTCGGCGAGATCGGTCGTGCGCTGGCGCAGTTCGGTGAGAAGCCGCGTATTCTCGATTGCGATGACCGCCTGGCTCGCAAAGTTGGTCAACAATTGTATCTGTTGATCGGCGAACGGCCGCACCTCCTGGCGATAGATGCCGATGACGCCGATCGCCTCATCGTTCTTGAGCATCGGTACGGCGACGAGCGTGCGCGCCTTGGCGATCTTGATCGTCGCCTCACGCGCCTTCATGCCGTAGATCGGTGCTTTGCGGATGTCCTCGATTTGCGCCCCCTTCCGCGTGATTATGGCCCGCCCCATGGCGGTTCGCGGATCGGGAATGGTGAGCGAGTTGCGTAACTGAAAGTCGCGATATTCGCGCGACCCGCCATAGTTGGCGACGATGCGGAATTTGTCGCCTTCGCGGAGCCATAGATTGCCGAATTTCGCCTCGCAGATACGGGTCGCATTTTTCAGTATGAGCTGAAAAGCCGGCTGCAATTCGCCCGGCGAACTGGAAATGACCCGCAGCACTTCCGAAGTCGCCGCGAGCTGCTCCAGCGCAGCGTTCAACTCGCGCTGCAGATCGGGAACGGGAGCCGGTCGAGCCTTCGCGGGCGGACGCGCCGACCGGACCTCTGCCGCTGCAACGCGCCGTGCGACCTTGGCCCGCAGTTTGATTGCCTTGCCGCGCCGCTTCATCGAGCCTCGCCAGAGTCGTCCGACTACGCCGAGTTTTGTTGAAGCATACTACCTTGCAACCCACGGGGGGAAATGCCGAAAGCTGCGCCACGGCAGGAATTTTAGCCGCGAACGCGGCGGCAACGCCGCCGGCCGTCAGATCGCCCTGGTCAAATCCAGGTTCTTGAGCGGCAGCGAACGGATGCGCTTGCCGGTGGCGGCAAAGATGGCGTTGCAAAGAGCCGGCGCGAGGGGGGGCACCGGCGGCTCGCCGACGCCGCCCCAGAAGTCGCCGCTGGGCACAATCACGGTTTCGACCTTGGGCGCGTCGGCAAGGCGCAGCATCTCGTAATCGTCGAAGTTCGCCTGTTCGGCAGCGCCGCCTTTGATGGTGATCTCGCCATAAAGCGCGGCGGTCAGCGCATAGACGACGGCACCTTGGGTCTGCATTTCGACCGAAAGCGGATTGACCACATGGCCGGAATCGATCGCGGAGACCACTCGGTGCACGCGCACGCTGCCGCCGTCGACCGAAGCCTCTACCACTTGGGCGACGTAGCTGCCGCACGCCTCGTTGACCGCAATGCCGCGAAAGACGCCTTTTGGCAGCCGGCCGAACCAATCGGCTTTTTTTGCGGCGGCATCGAGCACGGCGACGCATTTGGAGTCTTTGCGCAGGATCCGCCGCCGGTAGAGGTAAGGATCCATTCCGGCGGCGTGCGCCATTTCGTCGACGAAGCATTCTTTGTAAAAAGCGTTCTGCGTGTAGTTGATCCCGCGCCAGACGCCGACCGGCACCGCCGTCTGGCGGATGACGTAATCGACCAGGTAGTTCGGCAAGTCGTACGGCATCTCCTCCGTCAGACCGCTGAGAAACGTCCGGTCAACGATGCGCGTGCCGAAACCGGCGACGAACACGGCGACGAATGACGGGCCGGCAAGCCGCATCCGTAACGCGATCGGCATACCGTCCGCATCGAGGCCGGCGACGAGGCGCGCCATGCCGCAGGGCCGGTAGAAATCGTGCCGGACATCTTCCTCGCGCGTCCAAACAAGCTTGACCGGCCGATCGAACTGCTTGGCGATCAGCACCGCCTGGCGGACATATTCCTGTATCGGCGCGCGGCGGCCAAAACCGCCGCCGAGCATCATACTGTGAATCACCACCTTGTCGTTCGGCACACCGGCGGCAACGGCGGCAGTGACCAGCGCCGTAGAAGCGCCTTGCGTGGGCGCCCAGACCTCGACCCCATTTGGCGTGACGTGGGCGGTGCAGTTCTGTGGCTCCATGGTCGCGTGCGCCAAGTACGGAACAGTGTATTCCGCTTCGAGGCGCTGGGCGGCACGCGCCAGCGCGGTGTTAACGTCGCCGTCGGCTTGGCCAACTTGCGCATCATTGGCGTCGAGCGCGGCGCGCACACGGTCGGCGATCGAAGCGGACGAGAGACCGCCGTTGCCGCGATCGTCCCAGACGACCGGCAAGGCTTCCAGCGCGGTTTTTGCGCGCCACCAGGAATCGGCTACCACTGCAACCGCGTCAGGCATACGCACCACGCCGCGAACGCCCTTCATCGCCGCGATGGCGCTTTCGTCGACCGTCTTCGGCTTGCCGCCGTAGACCGGACATTGCGCGATGGCGGCGTAAAGCATGCCGGGCAACCGCACGTCGATCGCGTAGACCGGCTGCGCGGTCACCTTGTCGCGCACATCGAGCCGCCGTTGCGGCGTGCCCGCGAGCGTCCATTCGCCGGGCTCCTTGAGCTTGACGTCCGCGGGCGGCGTGATCTTCGCTGCGTCTTCGGCGACGGCGCCGAATGTCAGCTTGCGCCCGCTTGGCCGGTGCATGATCGTGCTGGTACGAGCAAAGCATTCCGCCGCGGGGACATTCCATCGCGCCGCAGCAGCGGCGATCAGCATCTCGCGGGCGGTAGCGCCGGCCTGGCGCAGATAGAGCTGCGAGTTCGAGATCGAGCGGCTGGCGCCGGTCGACATATCGCCCCAAATTTCATGGCGCCGTAGATTTTCGACCGGAGAGACAAATTCAGTGCGAACCTTCGCCCAGTCGCATTCAAGTTCCTCCGCCACCAGCATGGCGAGACCGGTCTGTGCACCCTGCCCCATCTCGGCATGGGCGACGCGGATGACAACCGCATCATCCGGGTGAATCACCAGCCATGCCGTGATTTCCGGGAACGTCCCGACCGCGTGCGCCGGGCTAAACGGAATCCTCAACGCAAGCGTAACGCCGCCACCCACAGCGCTGATCCCGGCGAGGAAGGAACGGCGGCTAAGCGGATAGCCCGATATCATCTCGTTCTCTTCAATCTCAACGCCGGGCAGGTTAGTCCATCGCCGGCCGCCGACGGACAATATCAATGGTCAATCGCACATAAATCGCTCGCCCCCAATTAATCCTAAACAAACATGATGTCGCAGGCAAAGCCGCGGTTCACATCCGTCCGCCTTAAGCCGGGTGCGCGCGGAGGTGGCGCGTGAAGAGCCAAATAAGGAACGTCAGGCAGCTCATCGAAACCACAACTCCGGCGACCGGCCACGCCGAATGGCCGAGGTAATCGCCAATTGCGGCGGCCACGACAGCGGCGGCTGTCTGCTGCACCAAGCCCATCAGCGAGGCTGCCGTCCCCGCCCGATCGGGAAACGGCGTCAGGGCTCCGGCCATGGCCTGCGGAATCGCGAGCCCCATCCCGGCAAGAAAGACCGCCATCGCAATCACCAGCCAGATACCGTCGACGTGCACGGCGACCACCGCTGCGAATCCCAGGCCGCCTAACGCGATTGCTGCCACCCCGAGCGCCATCATGTGGTCGAGACCGAGCCGCACCACCAGCCGGCTCGCGATTGTGGCACCAACCATGTATCCCGCCGCACCGAGCGAAAAGGTGAAGCCGAATTTAACCGGCGAGAAACCATAGACCTCTTCCAGCACAACGGCGCCACCGGATATCCAGGCAAACAATCCGGCGAAGCTTACCGAGATGATGCCGAGATAAGCGAGAAAGCCGCGATGCCGCAGCACCGCGCCATAGGACTTGAACAAAAACGCCAGGGAAAACGGCTCCGAGCTGCGCTTGCCCAGCGTTTCCGGGAGCAATCGCGCGGCGAGCGCCGTGGCAACAATTGCCGCCAGTCCCATGAGGATGAAACTTGCGCGCCAGCCGAAGGCTATTTGCAACACACCGCCGATCATTGGTGCCACGATCGGTGCGAATGCGCTGATCGATCCCATCAGCGAGAGTTCGCGCGCCGCACGCACGCCGGCATAAAGGTCGCGGACGATGGCGCGTGCCAGAACAATGGAACCGGCCCCGCCGACGCCCTGAAGAAAACGCGCCCCCAGCAGCGGGTCGATCGATTGGGCCAGCGCGCAGACGCCAGTGCCTGTCACATAGATCGCGAGCGCGGCAAGCAGCACAGGACGCCGGCCATAGCGGTCGGACAACGGACCGTAAAAGATCTGTCCGACGGCAAAACCGACCAGATAGTACGACACCGTCAGTTGAACGCGCGCTTGTGGAGCGCCGAGGACATGGGCGATATCCGGCAGTGACGGCAGATACATATCGATCGACAACGGGCCAAGCGCAGTGAGCGCGGCCAGCAGCAAAGTGAGTGCGAACGTGCCGGGGCGGAGCATCAACAAGAATCCAGAAGACCGGTCTCGCTTCATCGGCGGCGCAAACGATGTTTGCGCACGCCGGAGACCGTAGTAACAGATACGAGCGAAATGCCCGGAAGAAAGCTGCCTTTTGCAGCACTTCTTTTGCGTTATTGTCTTGCGTTATAAAGGGCCGGCCCCGACCTCAATAGAGTGTTCCGGAACAGAGCATGGATGCAAAAACAGATGGCCGCGCGGCGCATAAGCCGCGCGTGGAAGACGACGTTTTGGTCCGCGGCAAGGGCCGTTACGCCGCCGATGTCCCGTTGCCGCATCAGGCCTACGCATATTTTGTGCGCTCGCCGCACG
The DNA here is from genome assembly GCA_049679485.1 of Xanthobacteraceae bacterium. Classification (GTDB taxonomy): domain Bacteria; phylum Pseudomonadota; class Alphaproteobacteria; order Rhizobiales; family Xanthobacteraceae; genus BOG-931. The sequence continues at coordinate 9,365 of JBAUGC010000677.1, read as the reverse complement.
CTTTCGCCCGAATCGCAAGCGTCGACGTGACAGCGGCGCAAGATGCGCCCGGTGTCGTCGGCGTATTGACCGCGAAAGACCTGGAAGGAACCGGCAGCCTCGTCCGTCATCCGCCGCTTCCCGGACGCGGCGGCAAGGGGCTGGTGCTGCCGCATCGTCCTGCGCTTGCCGGCGAGCGGGTTGTGCATATCGGCGAGCCGGTGGCGCTGATCGTCGCCGAGAGCGTATCCGCCGCGCAGGATGCGGCCGAGCTTGTTGCGATTGAATACGAGACGCTGACGCCGGTGACCGACGCGCGCGAAGCGCTTGCGCCGGGCGCGCCTCAAGTGTGGCCGCAAGCCCCGGGAAACCTCGCAATCGACTGGCCCGGGCCGGCATCCGATCCCGAAGCCAACGCGCGGCAGGTCGACGAAATCTTCGCCGGCGCAAAATTCGTCGCGCGGATCGCGGTGATGAATCAGCGCATGGCGGTCGCGTCGATGGAACCGCGCGGCGCGACCGCGAGCTACGACACCACCGCCGACCTTTACACGCTGCGCGTCTGCTCTCAGGGCACCACAGCCATGCGCGAGCCGGTCGTTGCCGTCATGCAATTGCCGAAAGAGCGCGTACGCATTCTGACCGACGATGTCGGCGGCGCGTTCGGTCTCAAGACCGGACCGTACCCGGAATATATCGCGCAGATGGTCGGGGCAAAAAAACTGGGGCGGCCGATCCATTGGATGTCGGGCCGCTCCGAAGCGTTCCTGAGCGACAACCAGGCGCGCGATATTTATTCGGAAGCTGAACTGGCGCTCGACGACAAAGGACGCTTCCTGGCGCTGCGCATCCGCAATACCGGAAATCTCGGCGCTTATCTCGGCCCGGTTGGCGCCAATATTCCGACGTTGAGTTTCACGCGCTGCCTGCCGGGCATGTACGACATCAAATATATCGACATCACCGCGCGGTGTGCCTTCACCAACACGATTACGACCGCGCCCTATCGCGGCGCCGGGCGGCCGGAAGCCAATTACGTGCTGGAGCGCGTCGTTGAAGAGGCGGCGCGTGTCACCGGAATCGATCCGGCCAAACTGCGGCGGCGCAATCTCATTCCTGCTTCGGCGATGCCGTACAAGACCGCGGTCGGCACGACCTATGACAGCGGCGATTTCGCGCCGATTTTCGAAAAGGCGCTGGCGCTTGCCGACTACGACGGCATCAAGGCGCGCCGGCGCGAAGCAAAAAAGCGCGGCAAATATCGCGGCATTGGACTTTCGTGCATGGTCGAGCACGCTGGCGGTTCGCCGCTTGAAGGCGCCCTGCTCACATTTCCAGGCGACGGCACCCTCGTGGTCAATCTCAATGTGCAGTCAACCGGCCAGGGCCACGCCTCGGTATTTCCGCGCCTGGTGGCCGAACGGCTCAGCATCGCGCCCGAGAAGGTCACGCACCGGCACGGCGATTCAGCGCTGGAGATAGCGGGCTACGCTTCGGTCGGCTCGCGCTCGGCCATGACCGCGGGAGCCTCGATCGTCAAATGCATCGGTTTGACCATCGAAAAAGGCAAGCGCATCGCGGCCATGGTGCTTGAGGCGTCAGAAGGCGACATCGCCTATGAAGCCGGCCAGTTCGGCGTCGTCGGCACCGACCGCCGCGTCTCGCTGTTCGATCTCGCCGCGCAAGCGGCCGAGCTGAAGAAGCGCGGCGCGATTGACGAGGACCTCGACACCAAGACCACGACGGAAACGCCGCTGTCATTTCCGAACGGCGTCCACGTCGCCGAGGTCGAGATCGATCCCGACACCGGGCACATGGATATCGTCGCCTATACCGCGGTCGACGATTGCGGCAACGCGCTCGACGCCATGATCGTCGAAGGCCAATTGCACGGCGGATTGGCGCAGGGGCTCGGACAAGCGCTGATGGAGCAGATTTTCTACGACGAAAACGGCCAGCTCGTTTCCGGCTCATTCCAGGACTACGCCATGCCGCGGGCGGCCGACATGCCGCCCGACATCCGCGACGCGCTTCACAATGTGCCGGCGACGACCAATCCGCTCGGCGTCAAAGGCGTCGGCGAAGCCGGCACCACCGCTTCGATCGCGGCGGTGATGAACGCCGTCGCCGATGCGCTGCCCGGCGGCGCCGGTGCACATCTCGACATGCCGGTGACGGCGGCGCGGCTGTGGGAAGCGTGTCAAAAGGCAAAACCGGCCGGTTAGCTCCGGGAAAAAGCGCGCGGCAAATCAGTTTTGCGATTTAGGCTTTACCCCTACGCCACCCTCACGCTCTTCGGATTACGGGCCGGGTCGCGATCGGCGTTGTATGCCCGCAGCCAATCCTTGCCGTAATCGTTACCGTTGGGCGTGCGCACCAGCGTATGGATGTGGAACCGCTCGGGCTCGACGTTGCACAGGAACACGCCCGAGTGGTGATCGAATTCGACCATGATCACCGGGCTTTGGATACGGTAGTAGTAGATGTCATTATCGCCATGGCGGCCGATCCAGGAAAAATAGGTCTCGCCGATATGCCGCTCGACTTCGCTTAGCCGCGCGGCGAGCGGGCCCGGCGGCAGATATTCGATGAAGGCTCCGACCAGATCGAGCAAGGTGCGCTGCTGTGCCTTGCCCATTTCTGACGCGAGCACACCCTCATAGGGGATGATGCGATTGTCCTGAAAGGCCCCGCCGAGGTGGCGTTGATCGGAAAAAATCCAACGCCCCGGCGGCATCGCCGGATCCTTCATGGATTTGTAGATCTGTGCGCGGTCCTTCTGGTCCCGGGGAAGCGACTGCATCAGTTGAAGCCCTACTCTTTCCTCGTCGCGAAAGATGGTCGTGCCCGCGAAGGGGCCGACGTCGATCTCGTTGGGCTCCGCGCCCATGAACATCGGCGAGATCGTCATTGATTTGCCGACCACAAAGCAATGCAAACACAAATGGTGGCCGAAATATTGCCAGCCCCACGGCGCTGTCAGCGAGGGCTCTCCGAACAGACAGAAATTATAGCTGTATTCGTTCATCACTTTGCGCGCGTTCACCAGTTCGCCGAGAAAGTGATTGATGCGCATGCAATTGATCGCCTTCTCAAACCCCTTCGGGCTCATGCTGGCGGCAAGAAGATCGAGGATGGCGGCGCGTATCGGCTCGCCATGCTCTTCGAGTCGCAAAGTGTCGCGGAAGACATAGAACTCGGGATTGCTCCACTTGCGCCATTGCTCGGAATCGATCGGCTGGCTGATCTTCCGAAGCTCGTCGGGGGTTGCCACCGCGAGGATCGCACGTGCCGCTTCCGTCATTGCCTCGACTGGCGCGCCATTCGGCTCGAGCACAAAAAGATTTTTGTGGACCTTGCCGTCGCAGGTGATGCCCTTGAATGGCTCGGCCAGCAACTTTTTCGGCATCACCTCCAATATCTCGTTTATTGGCGGGCTATGCGCGAGATCGCCATGCGAATAAGCATCCTGAGTTTCGATCCCCCGCACCGGGGGATGGTCGGGGCCGGGCAGGAATTTCCGGAATTCGCCGGTCGTCGTCATAATTCAAAAAGCTCTCAGTTGTTCGATGCTGCGCGCCGGCGCGTCAGTACTTAGCTAGGCACGCCCGTCGATAGCGGATCAAGCCCGCCGACTATTTTGGCGGCGCCTCCGAAGCCGGCAACGGCTCTACGCTGAACAAATTCGGCGCATTCATGACCGCATTGTAGCGGCCGATCGGCTCATACTCTTTGTTCATCGCGATGAGTTTCGGGAGCCATGACGCGGGAATCGAATATTTGAGGCCGGCGCCGGTCGCCTTACTGCGGATTACGGCGACGCCCATCATGTCCTCGGGCGCCTTTTCCGGTGCGACGTGCAAGGTGTTCTGGCCGACGCTCGCCATGGTGGCAATCGCAATGCCGTCGGCCGGACACGGGCAGGGCGACTTCGGACCGCTGTAATAGACGACAGTCACACCGCGCGGTTTGGCGTCAAGCCGCTGCAAAGCATCGAGCCCGATGCGGATGCCGACCGGAATGAATGAGCCGAACGCTCCGTGCACCCGTGCACCAAGCGTGACCCATTCCTCCGGCGTTTCTGCGCGGGCGTCTTGGGTCAGGCCGCAGGCGATGAGGATAATTGCGAGTAAGCAGAGTCTTGTCTTCGCCATGACCAACTCCGTGGGACGCGCCGAGATGATCGCTGCCGGTCAGCTCGACGCCGGCGTAAGTATGCACTCCCTCGATGTATATCATACTCCAATGGGTTGGCTGGAAGGCGGCTGGAGCCGAGCTGCCCATGATTTGAGCTTCACGGACGCGAACGCATGCATCTGCGCGCTGTCGGCTTGCCGCCAATGCCCGTCACCGCGCTGACAATCGGCCTCCACTCGGGTGGCCCATTGTCCCCCATCCCGGATTAAGGCAAGCGAAACAGGCCTCGCAAGCGGTATGAACTTTGCTTGAAAACATCATACTTAGTATCCTGCGCCGGCCAAAGCGTACCTGCAACAGCCTATACGGCGGCGGAAAGTCGACGGAAAAGCCCGGGCCCCTTGCCAATGTTCACGACGGTACTGATCGCCAATCGCGGCGAGATCGCTGTGCGAATCGCGCGCACGCTTCGCATCCTGGGCCTGCGCATCGTCGCGATCCATTCAGACCCCGACCGCAACAGCCCTCATGTGACGATGGCCGACACGGCCGTGGCGTTGCCGGGCAGCACCGCCGCCGAAACCTATCTGCGCGGCGACCTGATTATCGCCGCCGCCAAAGCGCACGGCGCCGCGGCGATTATTCCCGGCTACGGCTTCCTCGCCGAGAATGCCGAGTTTGCCGAGGCGTGCGAAACGGCGGGCATCGTGTTTGTCGGCCCGACGCCGGAGCAAATTCGGCGCTTCGGACTAAAACACACCTCGCGCGAGATTGCCGAGTGGGCCGGCGTACCGCTCGTACCCGGCACCGGACTGCTCGGGAACCTGGACGAGGCCATCAAAGCCGCCGATCACCTCGGCTATCCGGTCATGCTCAAGAGCACGGCGGGCGGTGGCGGCATCGGCCTGACGCGTTGTGCTGACGCCGGCGAACTCACGGCGGCCTATGAGACCGTTCAACGGTTGGCGCAGAATTTCTTCAAGGATAGCGGCGTGTTTCTTGAGCGTTGCGTCGACGACGCGCGCCATGTCGAGGTGCAGATATTCGGCGATGGACGCGGCAAAGTCGTGGCGCTCGGCGAGCGCGATTGCTCGCTCCAGCGGCGCAATCAGAAAGTGGTGGAGGAGACGCCCGCGCCCGATCTTCCCGTCGCGATCCGCGAGCGTTTGCTGGAGGCAGCTACCAAACTCGGCGCGGCGGCAGGCTATCGTTCCGCGGGCACGGTCGAGTTCATTTATGACCGAGCGCACGACGCGTTTTATTTTCTGGAGGTCAACACGCGGCTCCAGGTCGAGCATCCGGTCACCGAAGCGGCGCTCGGAATCGATCTCGTCGAATGGATGATTCGCACCGCCGCCGGCGAGCCGCCCGATCTGGACGCCTTACCCAAACCGAAAGGAGCCGTGATCGAAGTGCGGCTCTACGCCGAGGATCCCGCTCGCGAGTTCCAGCCTTCACCCGGCGTGTTGACCGAGGTCTCCTTCCCGGAAACGGCGCGTGTCGACGGCTGGGTCGCGACCGGCACGGACGTGTCGCCATTCTACGATCCGATGCTGGCGAAGCTGATCGTGCATGGTAACGATCGGCCGGAAGCGATCGCCCGCCTGCGCGATGCGCTGGCGAACACGCGGCTTGGCGGCATCGCTACCAATCTCGATTATCTGCGTCAGATCGCGGATTGGCCGGCCTTCGCCGCCGGCGAGGTTTCTACCCGCGCGCTGGCGCGCTTCGATTATCGGCCGCAGGCGGTCGAGGTCCTTCAGCCCGGCACCTTCACCACGATCCAGGATTATCCCGGTCGGATTGGCCATTGGGATGTCGGCGTGCCGCCCTCGGGTCCGATGGACGATTACGCCTTTCGTCTGGCGAACCGCATCGTCGGCAACGGAGAAAATGCCGCCGGTCTCGAATGCACGCTGGTTGGTCCCACTTTAAAGTTTCATCGCGACACCGTTGTCACGCTCACCGGTGCGCCGGCCGAAGCGAAACTGGACGGCGCCGCCGTGGACTGGTGGAAACCCATTGAGGTGCGCGCGGGACAAACACTGGCGATCGGCCGCGCAAGCGTCGGCTGCCGCAGCTATCTCGCGGTGCGCGGCGGGTTCGACGTGCCGCTCTATCTCGGTAGCCGCTCGACTTTCGTGCTCGGCCAATTCGGTGGTCACGCCGGCCGTACCCTTCGGCCCGGTGACATGTTGCCGCTGGGCAGACCGGCGGCTGACGCTCGGTCTCCCCGAGCCGCGCCGCCGGGACTGATCCCGACCTACCCGACAGAATGGGAAATCGGCGTTCTTTATGGTCCGCACGGCGCGCCCGATTTTTTCACCGACGATGCCATCGCGATGTTCTTCGCGACCGCCTGGGAGGTGCACTACAATTCCAACCGTCTTGGCATCCGCCTGATCGGTCCAAAACCCACCTGGACACGCAGCGACGGCGGCGAAGCCGGGCTGCATCCCTCCAACATCCACGACTGCGAATACACCGTCGGCAGCGTGAACTTCACCGGCGACATGCCGATCATTCTGACCCGCGACGGCCCGAGCCTCGGCGGCTTCGTCTGCCCGGTCACGATCGTGAAGGGAGAATTGTGGAAGGCTGGCCAGGCGAAACCGCGCGACCGAATCCGCTTCAAACCCGTGAACTTCGACGATGCGCTTGCGCTCGAACGGGCGCAGGACAAGGCCATCGGTGCGCTTGCGGCGCTCGACGCGCTGCCGCCTGTCACGATTCCGGATCTCAAACCAACTGCTACGGTGTCGGCAGCGGTCCTGGCTGCGCTCGCGCGCGAAGGCTACCGCCCGGCGGCAGCCTATCGTCAAGCCGGCGATCGCTACATCCTGATCGAGTATGGACCGAACGAACTCGATCTCCGTTTCCGCCTGCGCGTCCACGCGCTGATGGAGGAGCTGCATAACAATCCGGTGCCGGGCATTCTGGAACTTTCGCCCGGTGTGCGGTCGCTCCAGATCAACTACGACAGCAGCGTCATCCACCAGCGCGAGCTGTTGAACGCGCTGCTCGCCGCCGAGACGCGCCTGCCGCCAGTCGAGACGATGCGGGTCAAAACGCGCGTCGTACATCTACCGATGACCTTCGAGGATTCGGCGACGCTCGGCGCCATCCGCCGCTACGGAGAAACGGTTCGCGCGACGGCACCCTGGCTGCCGAACAATGTCGATTTCATCCAGCGCATCAACGGTCTTGCCAGCCGCGATGAGGTTCGGGAGATCGTCTTCAACGCCCGCTATATGGTGTTGGGGCTGGGCGACGTCTATCTGGGCGCGCCATGCGCGGTGCCGATCGACCCGCGCCATCGGCGGCTGACGTCAAAATATAATCCGGCGCGCACTTTCACCGCCGAAGGCACGGTCGGAATCGGCGGCGTCTATATGTGCATCTATGGCATGGACAGCCCGGGGGGCTATCAGCTTGTCGGTCGGACTTTGCCGATCTGGAACAAGTTTCTCAAGAACACCCTATTCGCACCGGGCGAACCGTGGCTGCTGCGGTTTTTCGATCAGGTGCAATTCTATCCGGTGGAAGAAGCAGAATTGACTGTTTTGCGCGAAGCCTTTCGCGAAGGCCGAGCCACGATCCGTATCGAAGAGGAGCTTTTCCATCTCGGTGAGTATGAAGCGTTCCTCGCGCACGAGGCAGCCGATATTGCCGCGTTTCGCTCGCGCCAGCTGGCCGCTTTCGCGGAAGAGGTCGTGCGCTGGCAAATCGATGATGTTGCGCCGACGCTGGACAACGAGCCTCCGCCGGCCGTGGCAGACCTCGACGGTCATGCCGTTCATGCGGATATCCATGGCAGCGTCTGGAAGATTGAAGTCGAAGTTGGCCAATCGGTCGAAGCGGGAATGGCGCTCGTGATCCTGGAAGCGATGAAAACCGAATTGCAAGTTTCGGCGCCGGTAGCGGGAACCGTCACGGCCATACACTGGCGGGTTGGCCGGCAAGTCGCATCCGGCGACTTGCTTCTCGTCATCGCGACAACCTGAATGCTGGCCATACCTGATCAGCAGCGAAGAGTAACCTGCGAACACTACGGCACCGAATTCGGTTGCTCGCGCGGGCGCAACGACGTCTGCTGCTGCGGCGCCGCCGTGGACTGGTGGAAGCCCATTGAGGTGCACGCGGGACAAACCCTGGCGATCGGCCGCCCGAGCGCGCTCGCAAGAAAGAGCTGATATTTTGTGATGGCAGCAATAATGTTATAGCTTTCCGAGAGTGCTAGCAAAATTTTGCTCGTTCGAAAGCTGAGAGTGGCGCATAGGTGTCCCCCCTAACGCTTTTGCTGGTGCTACTACTGCTCGGCACTGCCCAGACAAGTCTGTCCACAATTGGCCATTCTCAACGTGTGAACTCTTGGATTGAACGATCGGCTGGCAAAAACATCAATTTTCTCAGCTGATGTTTAATCGCGGTCGTCGATGCAAGTTTGATTTTTCTTCCGAACCGATGCGTTGCATTGCTGACTGTTGTACCTGCATGCGCTTCTTTGACAGTCGCTGCCTGCTCAAAATCGACCACTTTTGAAACCGGCCACTCATTTTCAAAACCGGCCAATTAGTTAGGCCGGAAGCCGGCCAGTACGCGCCACCGTGGGGATATTCGACTTCCCGTAAACAGCGACATTGTCCCCCAAAATCCGCCAAGGTGGAGCGCTGTCGTAGTGCGCGCGGCTACCGCTGAAAGCGCACGACCGGGTTGGTGCCGTACTGTTTAAGGGCGATGCTCGATGTGCCGAATAGCACCGGGCTCACTTCTGCGCAGTTATCCGGCGCAAACCTCTCAACTCCGAATCTGCGGCTGGTCGCGTAGAACGACATTCAGCAATGAACTGTGAATTTCGATGCTGCCGTTGTAATCAATCAGGCCCAGCTTTCGGAATTTGTTCATGAAGAAACTCACGCGGGACCGGGTCGTGCCGATCATCTCCGCAAGCGTTTCCTGACTGACTTTTGCGATGATCGGTTCCGGCCGACCTTCCTTGCCGAAATTCGCCAGAAGCAGAAGCGTCCGCGCCAGACGTTTCTCGCTCGAGTTGAACAGTTGATCGACCAGATCCTCTTCGACCCGACTGTTGCGGGCCAATAGGTGCGCGATAAACAGCTCCGCGAACGCCGGCTCCTCGTGGATCACGCGCGTGATGTCTGCCTTTGATATTCGCGCGATCGTACATTTCGTCAGAGCGGAGACCGTCGCCAGGCGCAGCGACTCTCCGGCCAAGCTGCCTTCGCCGA
>JBAUGC010000676.1:0-1850 GCA_049679485.1 Xanthobacteraceae bacterium | reverse complement strand
ACCCGCCCCAGCGATCGGTACGGTGATTGTAGAACGGCGAAAGGAATTGCCACGGGAGATAGCCGTGCGCGACGTGAAACTCGACGCCGTCGAGACCGGCCGAGATAGCCCGCCGGGCAGCGTCTTCGTAGCATTGCAATATGTATTCGATCTCGTGCTCTTCCAGCTCCTTCGGCGTGGGGCCGCCGGGAATTTCCCCGGCCGGCAATTGGCTCGGCGCGAGCATGTAAGGATTGTATTCGTCAGGATCACGCGCCGGGTCGGTTTTCAAGAACGGGGTCGGCGACCGCAAACCGAGATGCAAAAGTTGCACAGCGAGCGCGCAGCCGTGCCGTTTGACGGCCCTAGCCACGTTGGCCAAGCCTTCTAGCTGAGCGTCGTTCCAAAGGCCGGGGAAGCCCATCGGAGTATAGATGCTATCCTTGTCGATCACATGACCGCCGAGGATGATCATTCCCAATCCAGTCTTGGCGCGCTCTTCGTAATAGGCGACGGCCTGCTCTGTGAAGATACCTTCGTGCGGACTTCTCACCCATGTCGGACAGACGGGCGCGAAGACAACGCGGTTTGGGATTGTGGTGTGCCGAATACGCAATGGCGAGAGCAGATGAGTGTAGCGTTCGGACGTCACGGCGGTCATTACTCCACTGCACAATCGCCGAAGAAGGCCAGTCCTTGATCGCATCGCCCCGCAGGGACGACGATCAGCGGCGGCGCGGCATCATCGGCGGTGCATTTTGATCTTCGGGGTTCCAGTCGGGGCCGCCTCGCGGAACGTAATTTTGGTCTGCGAATGGGTGGTCGTCAGGCGGCGGCCCGTGTCTCACTCGCGATCATATCGTCGATGATCTTGCGCGCGCGCATCGAACCGGCATCGATGTTAATGTTGCGTAGCGGTGCGTCCGGACGCTCGTTGATGGCCATCTGCTGTGCCTCGACCACGACCTGATCCTCGACGAAAATACTCGCGTTTGCCTCGCGCAGTTGCGCGGTGAGCGACTGATCGCGAAGCTTGTAATTGCGCATCAGCGACCAGAAATACATACACGTCGAAGCGGTCTCCGGCGTGATCGTGTTCAACACCCGGCCGTTGACGCCCTTGGAGCGGTCGCCCTGCGGCGCCCCGGTACCCGTTGGCGCAACGCCGACGTCGAGCACGATGGTGCACGGGGCTTCGAATTGGATGATCTGCCAGCGATCGACATTGTCCGGCTTACCTAGCTGCGTGCGCCAGAACGGCGGTGCGTCGATGTCCAGCATCCACCGCGTCGATGTCACCGTGCGTCCGCTATGGGTCGTCGTCATCGGCGTTTCGGCGACGTGCTTGCTGCCGATGCTGGTGATATGCACGAAAGACTCGTGAGTAAGGTCCATCAGATTGTCGACGAACAGGAGGTAGTCGCATTTGGCGAACATGGTCTTGCCGTCGCCCGCCCATTCGGGATCGTCATTCCAATGCATGTCGGGCACCAGCGCCGGATCGGCCAGCGCCGGATCGCCCGGCCAGACCCAGACGAAGCGGTAGAGGTCGACGACCGGATAGGAATGCACCTTTGCCGCCGGGTTCAATTTTTCCTGCGAGGGCATACGCGTGCACTGGCCTTTACTGTCGTAGGCGAGGCCATGATAGCGGCAGACGAGATCATCGCCCTCGAGCCGGCCCATCGACAGCGGCAGCAGCCGGTGCCAGCAGGCATCTTCCAGCGCGGCAATCGAGCCGTCCGACTTCCGCCACAGCACGACCCGCTTGTTGCAGACTGTGCGGGCTAACGGCGCGCGCCCCCCGACCTCGTGACTCCAAGCGGCGACATACCAGGCGTTAAGTGGGAAAGTTCGAAGCGTTTCCATAG
>JBAUGC010000675.1:0-3053 GCA_049679485.1 Xanthobacteraceae bacterium | reverse complement strand
TTGTGAAAGGCGCATCGCAACATGAACCGAGCGTGGAAGTCAGAAGGGGGTTGAGAGTACCCGATGAACACGACGTCAGAGGCTGTGCTTAGCTTGGTGACACAGGCGTTCCAGACTTTCTCAAAGCCGGGTTGATCGAATCGCTTCATATAGTGCGGCGGCACAATCAAAGGGTCGTATCGGCGGCCCTTCTTTGACCGCGGCGACCGAAACTCGGTGAACGCCCATGTTCCCTTCGAGCCGGATCGCGCCAGCTCCACAACCTTTTCGTCCTTGATGAGCGCCGCCTGCTTCTCGTTGAACCAGTTGAGCGACCCGTGAGGCTTCAAGAGCATCGGTGCGTCGGGCTCGTTTCTGAAACCGTACTGTTCCTCAATGCTGTCAGCTTTCAGCAAGAGCTTATCAAGGACGAGGTCCCAATTGAATGAAATGATGGTGGACTTTCGCTTGCGGACCTCGCCCACAAAGTCTTTCAACCAGCGAGTAGCCGCAGTGTCCGGCCGAACGTCAGCATGGAGTTCATCGAACCACTGGGCGACATGCCACAACAGGCCGTTGGAGACCTCTTCGATGTCTTCCGGCCGAAAGTTACCGGTAACCTTGCGTGTATGATTGAAGAGCACACGATTGGCTTCCATAGCCGACAGCAGCGGCTCAAGTTCAGGGAAGCTGGTTCTCCGGCGTGGATCGAACTCCGGATGATGGAACTTGATGATCAGCGTCAGCCGGTTCCGGAGGTCGGGTTGAAGGCGGTCCCAGACCTTCAGGAGAAGATCATTTGTCGTCGGGAAGCCCAGACCCGCCGAAAAACCGGCCCCGATCACATAGACTCGCGATGATTTTCCCGGTGCGGTCACATCGGCTCAATCGTTAATTAGACCACTAGGTTTAGAGCGGGTCGGCTCTGGAGTAGCACATATGTGGCATCGGCTGTCTGTCCTACAGCCGAGGCTACGCCAGCCCGGGGCAACCTCGCAATCGTCACGGATTTCGCTGCGCTCCCATCCGGGCTACAGCCATCTAATGCAGATGCCGCAGCTTGTCGGGATTCCGCACCACATAGATTGCGGCGATCTTGCCGTCCTCGATGTCCAGCGCGGTGGCCTGCAGTTCACCGTCGGCCTCCAGCGTGATGAATCCGGGCAGGCCGTTGACGAAGCCGGTGCGCACGAGTTTCGAGGGGTTCTGCCGGAACAGCGCCGCCAGAAACTCGCTGACCTTCATGACAGCATCGAAGCCGACGACTGGCTCCAGCGATGCCGGCCGCTTGCCGCCGCCGTCGGCGTGGACGCTGACGTCGGCCGCGAGCATGGCGCCGAGCGCTTTCATGTCGCCGTTGCGCGAGGCGGTGAAGAACGCCTCGGCAAGCTCCAGGCCGTGTTGCTTGTCGACCGCAAAGCGCGGTCTCGCCTCGCGGACATGGCTGCGGGCGCGGGCCGCGAGCTGGCGGCAGGCCGCCGCATCGCGGCCGATGGTGGCGGCGACTTCCTCGAATTCCACGCCGAACACGTCGTGCAGCAGAAACGCCGCGCGCTCGAGCGGAGACAGCCGTTCGAGCGCCAGCATCAGCGGCAGGGTGACGTCCTCGTCGGCGTCGGCTTCGACGACGGGATCGGGAAGCCACGGGCCGAGATAGGTGTCGCGCTGGCGCCGCGCTGATTTCAGCTGATCGAGACAGAGCCGCGTGACCGTGCGGCGCAGGAACGCTTCCGGTTCGCGCACCTCGCCACGGTCGGCCTTCATCCAGCGGATGAAGGCCTCCTGCACGATATCCTCAGCGTCAGCCACGGAGCCAAGCATACGGTAAGCGACCCGCATGAGCTTGGGACGCAGCGGATCGAAACTCGCCGCTGCGTCCGCTGCGTCCCGTTGGCCGGCGCCCGCCGTCACGCGGCGGCCTTGTCGACGGCGCGGTCGGTGGCTTTGGCCGCGATGGACTTGGCTTCAGCCGGATCAACAAACTGGCGAAAGCCGACGGCGATGCGGTTCCAGCCGTTGATGATATTGACCATCAAGGTGAGCTTGACCTGCTCCGCCTCGGTGAACTCCGCCTTCAGGGCTTCGCGGGCGCCTTCAAGCTTGTGTCCTTCGGAGAGCCGCGTCAGCGCCTCGGTCCAGCCGAGCGCGGCGCGTTCGCGGCCGGTGTAGCAGGGGGCCTCGCGCCAGGCCGAGAGCAGGTAGATGCGCTGCTCGGTCTCGCCCTTCTCACGCGCATCCGCTGTATGCATATTGATGCAGTTGGCGCAGCCGTTGATCTGGGAGGCACGGATTTCCACCAGCCGGACGAGGGCCGGTTCCAGGCTCGAAGCGATGGCGAGGGACGTGGCGGTCCACTTCTTCATGAGTTCCGGGGCCGCGGCAAACAGTTCGTTGGCGTTCATGGTTCGGTTCCTTCTGTTGGTTCCGACATCATGACGAGCGAGAAGTTGTCCGTGTGACATCCACGCCGAAATCTTTAAGTATGTCGTCAGTCTCGACGGGCCACGCAATGCCGCGGCGTGATGCTCTGGAAATGCGGAAAAAAGGACGTCCAAAGCCCTATGAAGAAAGCGACAGCCAGCATGAAGAAGAGCAAGAGCGCCGCGACCAAAGCAAAAGAGGACACCGCTCCGTCCCGGCTGATCGACGGAAGGATCAAGGAGCTGGGCGACTGGCGGGGCGAGACGCTGGCCCGGGTCCGAAGTCTCATCAAAGAGGCCTGCCCCGGCGTGGTCGAGGAGTGGAAGTGGCGAGGGGTTCCGGTGTGGGAGCACGCCGGAATCATCTGCACCGGCGAGACCTACAAGGCGGTCGTAAAGCTGACCTTCGCCAACGGCGCCTTGCTGGAGGACCCTTCAGGTCTCTTCAACTCCAGCCTCGAAGGCAATATGCGACGCGCGATCGATATCCATGAAGGCGACAAGATCAACGAGGGGGCGCTGAAAAATCTGGTTCGCGCCGCCGCCGACTACAATCAGACCAAGAAGCAGAAGAAAGCGCCGGCGGGCAAGTGAGCCCGCGTGGCTACCAAAAGCCGGGGAAATAGAACGGCGGCCACCGGTTGAAAGTGCAGT
>JBAUGC010000674.1:0-2039 GCA_049679485.1 Xanthobacteraceae bacterium | reverse complement strand
GTTATCGCGACGTTCTGGGCGCGGTGCCCGTTATCTCGCCCTCAGGTTCGCTGCTGAGCCAGCGATAAATGACGCCGCCGATAATTCCGCCGATCAAAGGCGCAACCCAGAACAGCCAGAGTTGCGTCAGCGCCGCGCCGCCTTCGAACAAAGCGGGTCCCGTACTGCGCGCCGGATTGACCGAGGTATTGGTGACCGGAATGCTCACCAGATGGATCAGCGTGAGCGCGAGCCCGATCGCGAGCGGCGCGAAACCCGCCGGCGCCTTGCCATGCGTCGACCCCATGATGACGAATAGAAACATCATCGTCATCACGACTTCGGTTACGAATGCCGAAAGCAGGCTGTAATGGCCGGGCGAATGCGCGCCGTAGCCGTTGGTGGCGAAGCCTTTCGCCAGATCGAAACCCGGTGCTCCGCTGGCGATCAGATAGAGCAGTGCCGCGGCGACGATCGCACCGATGAGTTGTGCAATCACATACGGAATGACCTGGCCTGCCGGGAAGCGGCCGCCGGCCATGAGGCCTACCGTCACGGCGGGATTGAGATGACATCCCGAGACGTGCCCGATGGCGTAAGCCATGGTCACAACGGTAAGCCCGAAGGCCAGCGCAACGCCGAGAAACCCAATTCCAAGCTGGGGAAAACCGGCGGCAATGACGGCGCTGCCGCATCCGCCAAAGGTCAGCCAGAAGGTTCCGATCGCCTCCGCGGCGTAAGATTTTGTATTCATTTCCCGGTACCTCTCTAAATGCGGAGCGGTTCTTGCCGCTGGCCGCGTTGTCAACTCAACACGCCGACGATAGCGCCGAGCAGGCACGTCGTCAGCGTGCCCGAGACGATCGACTTCAAGCCAAGCAAGACCACCCCATCGCGCTGCTCCGGGCACATGGTGGCGGTGATTTCGGCCACTGATTGCGAGTTCTGCATTCCCGATCATGCGCCCAGTTTCTCCGGCGCGCGACTGTAGTCCGCGGAGAGAGGCGCTGCGCCGCCTGAATATTTGTTGCCGGAATAGCGCAAATCCGCCTCCGCATGGCTCTAATTCCGCCCCCGCGCTTCGCTCCGATGCGGCATCGTTTTTGGTTATCGATTGAAAGGCAAAGCTGATGCGAATGTTTGTGAAGCTGTCTTTAGCTGTGGTTGTTGGCGCAGGCGCGCTTGGAGCCGCCGGATTTGCGCCGGCCAATGCCGCCGACATGCCGATGCCTCAGGCGCAGATGCCGCCGCCCGGGTACGAGGGGCCGCCGCCGGTTCAACAAGGCTACGCTTACCCGCCGCCGCCGGCTGTTTATGGCTATCCGCCGCCGCGCGTCGGCTACGCGTACCCGGCGCGGCGTTTTGTTGGTCCTTACGGGTACGGCCGCGGACCCTATTGGCGCGGCTATTACGGGCCGCGTTACGGCTACCGCTACGCCCGCTGGCGCCGTTATTACTGAGTGCTGAGCGAATCGCTACCGGCGATTGCCGGCACGCCGAAAGCTCGCGCAACCGGCCGTCATTGCGAGGAGCGTAGCGACGAAGCAATCCAGGGCGGCTACTCGGAGACTGGATTGCTTCGCTACGCTCGCAATGACGAAATCTGTATCATTTTGCGACAGCGCGATCTTCAGGCGGCATTAACGGAAATGCCGCCTTAATGTTGCACCGTTTTTGCGGTTGTTCGTTCGGACGCGATCTCGCACCGGGTGGGGTGAGGGCTCGCGCGCTTGTCCGGCTTGATGCGCCATAGCGCGGCTCATCGAACGCTTCTCCGGACAAGGCAACTTGAACTTGATGCGGGGGACTTTCGAGGGGAATGACAGACACTTTCGGGTGGCGTGACTCTGTCGCGGAATACGATCGTCAGGTTTTGTCCAGGAATGCGCGCCTGCATCGATTCGCCGGCGCGGCGCTTCTGTGCATCGGGTTTGCCTGCGCGTGGACCCTCTGGACCAATCTTGCCGGCAGCGGCGACGAGCAGACCGCAGACCAGCAGCCGCTATCTGAGGTGGCTTCGACGCGCGCCAAGCTGCCGCCGCGCGCGGTCGCTTATGCCA
>JBAUGC010000673.1:0-4963 GCA_049679485.1 Xanthobacteraceae bacterium | reverse complement strand
CCCTTTATATGCGAACAATCGCCCGCCGAAAACGGGAGGATAAGGAATGGCGAAAAAGCATGAAGGCAAGACCGTGGTTATTTCCGGCGCGGCTTCGGGGATCGGTCAGGCGTCGGCGATCAGGCTGGCAGGCGAGGGGGCGCGGATCGTCATTGCCGACCGCGCCAAAGCCCAGGATACCGTGCGGCAGATCGAAGGCGCCGGCGGACAGGCCATTGCGGTCGAATGCGATGTCAGCAATCCGGCGAGCGTCGCGTCGCTAAAGGCCGAGGTCGAGAAGGGCGGCGGCCATTGCGACATTCTCGTCAACAATGCCGGCATCTATCCCATGCAGGCCTTCGACGATATCAGCTTCGAGGATTGGCGGCGGGTGCTGTCGGTCAATCTCGATTCCATGTTCCTGATGTCCAAGGCGTTCATCGGCGGCATGCGGCAGCGGCGTTGGGGCCGGATCGTCAACATCGCGTCTGATACGGTCAGCCTGCTGGTACCGAATCTGATCCACTACATCAGCAGCAAAGCCGGCGTGATTGGCTTCACCCGCTCGGCGGCCACGGAGTTCGGCGAGCACGGCATCACCGTCAACGCCATCGCGCCCGGGCTGACGCGCACGCCGGGGACGCTGGCCGACAAGGAGATTCCCGGCGGCATGACCAAAGACGCGCTGTTCGAGATGATGGCCCACATGCAATCGATTAAACGCTCCGAAGTCGCCACCGATTTGGTCGGTGCGGTGTCGTTTCTGGCGAGCGAGGATGCGGCCTTCATCACCGGACAGACGCTCTACGTCAACGGCGGGCTGACGCGCTCGACGTGATAATTCAGCGGAATGTCATCACGTCAATGTACGTTTCCCGGACGCGGTGCAGCGTGAAACGCTGCGCCGCTGATCCGGGATCGTTCAAAGCCCGGCGTTTGATACGATCCCGGTTCTGCAACGCACCACTTCGTGCTGCGTTGCGCCCGGGAAACGTACTTTAATTCCACCGCCACACGCCGTAGGCGTGGCTGTTCTGTATCTGCGGCGCGATGTAGTTTGGCGTGCAGGCAGCTGGCGAAGCAATCAAGAAGTCGTGCTGATGAACTGGACCCAGCAGTCGGACAATTGCACTATGTCCTGGTTCAACTATCATCGCTATGCGGTGGCGAAGATCGTAAAAAAGCACCGCCGGTAATGAGGCTTGGGAGGAGATGGCATCAAAACGGGAAGGCGCAATTGGCCGCAGGCGAGCGGTAGCACGCGCGCCTTGGTCGTGGCACTCGGTTGATCGGCGCGCGCCATGAAAGCGACGGCGACGTTGCAAGCCGCGATACCCCACCGTGATCTCTGGGACGACCGAACGGGCGCGGAGCGGAGCGAAGCGGGACCCTCAGTCGTCAGCGTCCGCGACATTTCGAAGAGCTTCGGACCCATTGCCGCGCTCAAAGATGTGTCGCTTGACATCAGTCCCGGCGAAATTCGCGGCATATGCGGCGAAAACGGCGCCGGAAAGAGCACGCTGGTTAAAATTTTGACGGGGGTCTATCGGCCCGATCAGGGAGCCGTCTTGGTCGGCGGTGAACCCGTGAGCATCGCGACGCCTCGCCAGGCCCAGGAACTCGGAATTGCGATCGTCGCGCAGGAATTGAGCCTCTGCCCCGATCTTTCGGTGGAGGACAACATCTGGCTCGGCTCGCTCCGCGTTCCGTTTCTGCACAAGCGACCGGAATTGCGCAGACGCGCCGCTGGAGCGCTGGCACTGCTTGGGGCCGACCACATTCCGCTCGATGCGCCGGTCTCCAGCCTCAGCATGGGCGAGCGCCAGCTCGTCGAAATTGCGCGTCTTCTCACCCGCGATGCCCGCGTCCTCATTCTCGATGAGCCGACAGCGACGCTGACCGACGTTGAGATCGAACGGATCTTTGCCGCGCTGCTGGCACTCAAGCGTGAAGGGCGCTCGGTCCTCTACATCACCCATCGGCTGGCAGAGGTTTACGCGATCTGCGATCGGGTCACGGTTCTGCGCAACGGCGAGCTGGTCACTACCAGCGGGCTTTCCGGCCTCGATCGCGCGGGGCTCATTGAGCTGATGCTTGGACGGCCGAGCGGCGAAATGTATCCCGAGGAAACCCGTGCGCGGGGCGCGCCGGCGCTTGTGGTCGAAGGAATAACGCTTCCCGGCATCGTCGAAAATTTCTCGATGACGGTCAGCCGCGGCGAAATCCTTTGCATTGCAGGCCAGGTCGGTTCGGGAGCCGCCGAGATCGTCAGCGCGCTTGCGGGCTTGTTGCATGATGCGAACGGAATGATCACGGTCAACGGCCGGCCGTTGAAGCTGGGTTCGCCGTCGCGCGCCGCGCGACGTGGGATCATGTTCGTCTCCGGGGATCGTGCCGCCGAAGGGGTGTTCCGCCGCTTGAGCGTGTTGCACAATCTGGTGGCGACGCGGTTGCACGAACATTCGCTGTTCGGCTTTCTGCACGGTGGGGCGCTGCGAGCAGCGGCCAGTCGTCTCGCCAGCCATGTCGGCATCGACCGCCGCCGTCTGCGGTCGCGGGCTGAGGCGCTTAGCGGCGGCAACCAGCAGAAACTCGCCTTCGGCCGCTGCGTCG
The DNA here is from genome assembly GCA_049679485.1 of Xanthobacteraceae bacterium. GTDB lineage: Bacteria > Pseudomonadota > Alphaproteobacteria > Rhizobiales > Xanthobacteraceae > BOG-931. Next base: position 2,371 of record JBAUGC010000673.1, on the reverse strand, counting down.
AGCGGCAAGCGAACGGCGTGCTTTTGATGAACGAGCCGACGCGCGGCATCGATGTCGGCGCGCGGGCCGAGATTTATCGACTCATGCGCACTTTCTGCGAGGAGGGCTACGCGTTGGTGATGTCGTCGAGCGATCTCGAGGAGATCGTCGGCGTCGGCGACGTTGTGATCACGCTCTACCGCGGCCGCCAGGTCGGTCACTATCGGCGGAGCGAAGTCTCCATGCACCGCGTAGTTGCCGACATCACCCATCCGGCAGAGCCGGCGCCATGAGCGAGCAGGCTCTCGCAGCTGCCTGGCGGATTAATTTGCGTGCACGGCTTCCGCATTCGAACCGCGGGAAGGTGCTGGTAGCGATCCGCCTGGCGGCCATGCTTGCGCTCGTCGGCGTGGCCGTGGCGACGCCCGGATTCTTCACTGCCGTCAGCTTGTTCTCGCTCTTGAACACGACCTCGTTCATTGGGTGCGTTGCCGTGGGGATGACCTTCATCACGTTGAGCGGCAACATCATGTCGTTCGCGCTCGGGGTGACATTATCGACCAGCGGCATCGTGTTCATCGCCGCGCTGCCGCTGGGTCTGATCGGTGCATCGATGGTTGCCCTGGCGTTCGGCGCCGCGGTCACGGGCATCCAGGGCTTCGCCGTCGGATACTTCCGCGCCAATCCGATCATCGTCAGCATGGCGGCGCTGGCGCTGATCACCGGCGGCACGACGCTGATCACCCAAGGGCAAGGCGTATATCCGCAGGGCGATGCCGCGGCGGCGCTGAAAGGGCGCATCTTCGGTATACCGATGCCGCTTGCCGCTTTTATCCTCACCGTGGTCGCCGCCCAGATCATCCTTTCCTTCACTCGCTTCGGACGGCAACTCTACATGGTGGGAAGCAACTGGCGGGCGGCGCTGGCCGCCGGCCTGGAGCCCGCACGCATCGTGCTTGGCGCCTACGTTGCGGCAGGTCTGTGCACGGCGATCGCGGGCATGCTGATGGCGGCGCGCTATTCGAGCGGCGATCTGGAGCTTGGCCTTGGTTACGATTACAGCGCGATCAGCGCCGTGCTGGTAGGCGGCACGGCGATCTCGGGCGGCGAAGGCTCGGCGATCCGCAGCCTCGTTGGCGCTTTCATCATCGCGATCTGTCAGGTGCTGCTGCTGCTGCACGGGTTCAGCACGCAAATCCAATATCTGACAATCGGCGTCATCGTGCTTCTTGTGATCATGCTGCAGACCCTCGCCGACGACCACTGAGAAAAAATGCGCCAACTTATCGCCAACCGCTCGGTGCGTCCGTACCTGCTGCTGCTGGCGATTACCGCGGTGCTCTGGATTCTCGACGGCGGCCGCGGCCAGTTCCTCACCACAGCGACGGCATTCAGCGTACTACAGCAATTCGCCACGATCGGTCCGATTGCGCTTGGTCTCGGCCTGTCGATGATCATCCGCGAGTTCGATCTGTCGGTCGGCGGCATGCTGAGCCTTGCCGGATGCATAGCGGTCCTGACCGGCGCCAGCCACCCGGCGCTTGGCGTCGCGCTCGCGGTCCTGTTCGGCCTCGTCTGGGGGCTGTTCCAGGGCGCGATCATGGTTTGGCTGCGCCTTGGCTCGATCGGTGTAACGCTCGGCGGGCTATTGACGCTGGGCGGCCTCGCCTACGTCGTCACCGGTAATTTGTCGATCAGCTATCCGCGCATGGATGTGGCTTTGGCGGTGAATAATCCGCTGCTGCACATCTTTTCGTTTCGCAGCCTGATTGCGCTTGCCGCTTTCCTCGTCGCCGCGTTCTTCATGGCGCGCACCCGCGTCGGCCGCGACGTCTATGCAACGGGAAGCGATCGCCGCGCCGCTATGGTCGCGGGGGTACGGACCTCCGCGATCATTCCGGCGGTGTTTGCGTGCTCGGGCATGCTCGCCGCGCTCGGCGGATCATTGCTCAGCTACAGTCTGGCCGCAGCATCGGGCGAGGCATTGACCGACGCGCTGGTGCCGGCGACCGCGGCGGCGATCATCGGTGGCGTATCCTTGATGGGCGGCAAGGGCACGCCGATCGGCATGGTCGGCGGGGTGCTGGTGCTGTGCCTGCTGCGCGCCGGATTAAACGCCATTGGAACGCCGCCGGCGGTGCAGGACGTCGTCACCGGCGCCGTTCTGTTCCTGGTTGCGATCGCCGATGCGCTCGATTTCGATCGGCGCCTGTTCGCCATGCGGCGCTATTGGGCGCAAATGTTTTTTCGCGGCGATGATCTTGTTCGGCCGCGTGAAGCGTCGCCGGCGGAGTAGCACGCCCTGAAACGAAAGCGGCGCAGCGCGAGGCGCCGCGCCGCATCCGCCTTTCCTTAGAACGTGCACTCCTTCTTGTACTTCTCGACATTAGCC
>JBAUGC010000672.1:0-11027 GCA_049679485.1 Xanthobacteraceae bacterium | reverse complement strand
AAGATACCCCGCTCGGAGAAATTGCGACGCTGCTGGAACGGCATCGCATCAAACGCGTGCCGATCCTGCGCAGCGGCAAGCTCGTCGGCATTGTCAGCCGGGGGAACCTCATCCAGGCGCTGGCCTCGTCGCAAGCTCAGGCCGGCGCCGCCGTCGCCAGCGGCACAGACAGCGACCGAAACATTCGCCGCGAGGTGCTGGACCGCCTCGGCGAGCAGGACTGGACCGATTTCGGCGAGCGCAACGTCATTGTCAGCGACGGCATCGTGCACCTGTGGGGCTTGGTCGGCACGTCCGAAGAACACAAAGCCCTGCTGGCGCTGGCGGAAGGTGTCCCCGGCGTCGTCGACGTTTCAGATGAAATGATTCCTGCTTATTAGAGCATGATCCGGAAAAGTGGACACCGGTTTTCCGAAAAGATCATGCTCCAGCAAAGATGATGAGCGTCAATCGATTCAATCTGGACGCTGCCGGTCCAGGACCGCAGAAAATTCGCGGCCGCCGACCATACGCGATTTTTCGCATCGACCAGCGGCGGATTAGCGAGTTCCGTTGTGGCCGTCGCCTGCCGTCCGCAGCCTTCTACCAGCACGGAAAATTTGATCTCGCCGTCGGTGTAATAGCTGTCGCCGCCGCCGTTGCGACCATTGAGCGTCGGACCGATGCCGCTCACCTCGTAGGTGCTGACGACAACTTTCGCACCTTCCAGGTCGGCCGTGAGGAGATCGCGTTCGGCGTCGATGTCGGGCGCAACGTGGTGAGTGATCTGCGCGTCGGTGTGGCTGAAGCCGACGCCGCGGTCGTAAGTCACGGCGCCGAGCCAGACCGGCCGGTCCTCATCGCCGCTTTCCAGCACCTGCCAAAATCGCACGTGGTGACGCCGGTCGGCGCTTCTGCCGGCCGGCTTTTCGAAGGCGAAGTCTTCACGCCGGTTCTCGTAATACAAATGGCTCACCGGCGCGTCACGATAGGGCCTGTCCAACAGGACGCTGCCGGCGATGGCGATGCTGGAGCGGAGCGTGATCGGATCGGCCGGATACCACCCCGCCGCTTTTATGGCGCACAGCACGTCTTCCTTCGATCCGACAAGCCCGACATTGATCGGATCACCCGGAATGCCGGCCTTAGTGTGCGTAACCGTCGCCAGCGTCGCAAGTTTTTTCTGGTGCTCGTAGTGCCGCCACGTCGATGGCAACAGGAAGTAGGCCAGCACCACATAGAGGGCGACGAACACAGCCGCCGCGGCGAGGGCGAATTTAGAATTCCGGCCGGCGGCCTGCAGCATCGGAGACGATCCTCAGGCGCATTTGACCAATCTCGCGCGGTTCCTTCAACCGCGGCAGTTCGCTTTGTTCGTGTCGCTCTCGGAAGCGCGTCGGCGGTTCAGCTTGCTCGACCTGCTGCCGGCCTGGAAGTACGTTTTCCTGCAGTAAAGGCCGCTGTCGATTTTGCCGTCGCCCGTTCGACTGTATGCCGATCGCAACATCGGATCGCGAAAGGAAGCCTCATGCAGTACCTTCTGCTCATTTACGAAAGTGAAGCCGGCCGCCAGAGCGTCGACCGCTCCAAGATGATGGAAGAATACGGTAAATTCACCAAATCGATCATCGAGAGCGGCAACTTCAAAGCGGGTGACGCCTTGCAGCCAACTTCGACCGCGACGACCGTCCGGCTCAAGGACGGCAAACCGGTGATGACCCACGGCCCGTTTGCCGAGACCCGCGAGGCATTGATCGGCTATTACCTGATCGACGCCAAGGATCTCGACCAGGCGCTGGGGATTGCCGGTCGTGTTCCCTCGGCGAAGATCGGCGCAATCGAGGTACGCCCGATTATGGTGTACAATTAGCGCCGGCAACGTTGCCTCGCGTTAAGAGCAAGTTGTAGAGACCGAGACCGTGGGCGAAGTCCATGGCGGATCAGATCGGGCTATCGTTCCGCAATGAGGGTGGCCGCGTATTAGCCACGCTGATCCGGTTGCTCGGCGACTTCGAACTCGCCGAAGATGCCATGCAGGATGCCTTCGCCGCGGCGCTCGCGCAGTGGCCGAGCGAAGGCATCCCCGCAAATCCCCGCGCCTGGCTCGTTAACGTCGGCCGTCACAAGGCAATCGACCGCCTCCGGCGCCACATGCGCTTTCTCGCCAAGCGCGAGCAAATTCAAGCCGACCTCATGTCCGATCGCCAGATGGGCGAGTGGTTCACCGAGGACTCTGCGGAAGACGAGGTGTTGAAGGACGATGTCCTGCGTCTCATTTTTACTTGCTGCCACCCGGCACTGCCGGAGGAAGCGCAGATTGCCTTGACGCTGCGAACAATCTGCGGGCTGACGACGGTGGAAATCGCCAAGGCGTTCCTAGTGTCGGAAAAAACCATGGCGCAGCGTTTGGTACGCGCCAAGGCAAAAATCCGCGACGCCGGTATTCCCTATCAGGTGCCATCGCTCGAACTGACCGCCGACCGCCTCGATGGCGTGATGGCCGTGATCTATTTGATCTTCACCGAAGGCTATGCCGCCACATCGGGGCCGAACCTCATCCGCGCAGAGCTTTGCCGCGAGGCGCTGCGGCTCGGCCGCCTGCTCGTCGAAGTGATGCCCGACAGCGCCGAAGCCAATACCCTTTTGGCGCTGATGCTTCTTCACGACGCGCGGCGCGATGCGCGTACCACACTTGACGGCGATGCTATCTTGCTCGAGTTCCAGGATCGCTCGCGGTGGGACAAGGCACAAATCGCGGAAGGCTTGAGCAGAATCGAAGCGGCGCTGCCGGTGCTGGTGCGCCCGAGCAGCTACGCGGTGCAGGCCGCGATCGCAGCGCTGCACATGCGCGCGCCGCGCTACCAGGACACCGACTGGCCGCAAATCGCCGCCCTATACGAAGTTCTCATGCGCATCCACCCGTCGCCGGTGATCGAACTCAACCATGCGGTCGCGGTTTCGATGGTGGATGGACCGGAACACGCCCTGCAGCTCGTCGACTCGATCGGTAAACGCGGAGAGCTTAACGGCTATCACATGCTTCCCGCCGTGCGGGGCGATCTGTTGCGGCGCATGGGTCGCCGGGACGAAGCGGTCGCGGCTTATCGCCAAGCGCTGAACGGCGTCGACCTCGAACCCGAGCGGCGCTTCCTGAACGCCCGGCTTGCCGAACTAAGCAAATACTAAGAACATTGACCGCTCATACGGAGGCACCCATGACCACGTTGGGCTTATTGAAAGTGCGCCCATGCCCGGGTCACCGCCCACTTGACCGTTGCCTCCACGATCCAGCCGAAAACGACGACGCCAGCGAACCCAATCGATGCCCAAGCGGCAAGCTTCGATCGCGACAGTTCGAGCGCGGCCACCGCCGGCCGCAGCATTTCCACCGCCGCTGCGTGTTGATCGAGCTTTTGCGCGAGCGCTGCGATAGCCGCGCGGTTTTCTGCATGCCAGCGATCTCGGATGTCGCGATCTTCATCCGCACGGCGCCCAAGCTCCTGCACACTGGTTTCGACCGCGCCGATGACACGGCTGATTTCATCGAGCTTGCCGGGCATTGTTTCCGCTCATTTGTTCACGGATCGGATTAAGCAAGCGCCGCCAAATCGCCGATCAAGTCAGCGTAGGAAAAGCCCTCGGGGGATTTTTGCTTGACGAGACACTCTTGCGATACGTAGGCGATCGCCTCGTCGCAGTATTCCTTGAGAAACTTTTCCGTCATGACCTGCACCACACCCCAGCTCACGACATGGAGACCCGCCGCCTGCCGGCCGACCAACGGTACGTAATGACCGCCTTCAATTGGCGCGCCGGCAACGACGTCCCAGACTTGCCCGTGCTTACTCTGTGCCAACGCCGTGGCTGGCAATTGCAGGCCGATACCGGCGGCCCCGAACAGGTACGTCGCCTGATAGAGATGATCGACATTGCCGGGCTCCAGCGCCAAATAGGCGGCGATCAGGTGCCGGCTGCCGTGCGCGTCGACGATGCCGGTGGAGCGGCGATACTCGGCCGCCTGCTGCACGTCAGTGCCTTGGTCGGTTTCTGGCTTTTCCGGATCGAAGCCAGTCGCCGCTGCATAGTCGCCGAGCACATCGGCGTCAGCAAAGGAGACGACAGTGCCGGCCTCGCGGGCGAGCAACATCGTCTCGTGCGCCGCTCCCGCCCAGCAGCAGTCGCCATAGCGATCGTTCGCCAGCATTCCCCAATCGTGCGCGCCGATGATCGCCTCGTGCCCGAAGATCGCGGGGAGCGGCGGCAAGGCGCCCGTATTGGTGTAGCTCGCGAGCTTGAACCGCACGGCACCGGGTCGCGCGGGCTTCTTGCCGAGCTTGAACGTCATTGTTGCGCATTTGGCCGGGCATACGGCACGACCACGCCATTGATCACCACGAACGCCGGCGTCGCCTTCAATCTGGCGCCGAGTTTGGTATAGGGAACGACCACACCATTGATCTCGACCGCATTCGGCGTGGCCGGTGTGGCCTTGAGCTTGGCGCCAAGCGGCACGGCGTTGACTGTTGCGCAGAACGCCTGGGCGATGGCTGCCGCGGTGGTGCCGATCGGGAAGGTCGCGATCAGCGCGGTGATGGCGGTCAGGTCGGCAGCGACGCTGCAGGCGCCCTTGATGTCGTTCACCACCGTCTGCCCGGTCGGGGTCAAGGTGATAGTGCCGTTTGGCGAAATGCTGGCACAGCCGCCGACGGAGAAGAACGAAGCCAAAGCGGTGGCGAGCATGAGCTTGCGCATGCGGTAGTCTCCTGTTGAGGTGTGCGAATTAAAGTGATGGACGAGGCGCTAAGACTGGCCGCCGATTATTTTTCCGGTTTTGTTGCTGACCACGCTCCACGCCGCCGCAGCGATCGCTACCGCCGCGGAGATGACCGCATCGGCCGATCCGGCCGAGATAATGTTCTTGGCCACCAGCCAGGTGACGAGCGGCGGGACGACGGCGCGAACGATGCCGCCGAGCTGATCCTGGTTCATGATTGCGGTTCCTTTGCTTGCGATGGACTGGTTTGCGCCGCGGCCGCGAGCACGACCTGGCAAAGCTTCTGTACGTCGGCGTCGGGTATCATGCTGGCGTAGAAGCCCGCTTCGTGGTCGATCCAGGCGCGCGCGGCTTTGAACGCAGCATCAAGCTGCGCTGGTGTCGTCATCGAGCACTCCCGTTGAGGTCAGGCGTGAACGCGCGCGGCTTGAACGTGCATGGCGTCGACCGAGGCCGGTGACCAATCACCGCCCCAGATCCACCCTTCTTCGCGAAACTTCGCGACCAGCAGGCTGTCGTCCTGAAAGAGGTGCTGCCGCGAATGCTGCTGATTGTCGGCGGCGTCCCAGTCGATCGCCGCGGCAAATGCGTGCATGGATAGCGCGGCTGAGCTACCGCGAATGTTACGAAGATTGTAACTGCCGTCGTAGACGTCGTAGCGAAGTTTTTTGATCGTATCGAAGCTCCTGCCGGTCGCTTCCCAGATGTTGTTGAGCGCGCGCACCAGGCTCTCCGCGCACTTCTTGTGGATCAAGATGTGCGAGATGGCGACGTTACCCATATGCAGCGGCCACGGACACGGCACGTCTATCGTATTGCTGTGCAGCCAGCTTGGCGTTCGCGGATCGCCATAGAACGACAAGCAATCACTCTGTAACGGCCAAATATTGGTCATGCGCCGGCTCCTGGGAGGAAACATCTGATCTGGGTCGCGCCGTCGGCGTCGCGATAGGGCCACACCACGGCAGGTCCGAACCGGTTCGGCTCGGTTACGACTGCTGCATCGGGCACGCCGATCCATTGACCGTCGACGCGCACGCGGAAGCGGCCGTCTTTAATGTCCCAATCGACATCGGCAATGCTGAAACCGTCGGCGAACGAACAACAAAGGCCCTTGCCGCTCGCCAGATGCTCGAACCAGTCGTGCATGGCCGGGTCCATTTTGGCGTAGCGGCCGTCATCGCGCGCCCACGAAGGCGCGGACACGGCTACGGCCAACACGCCCGCGGCAAGGGCTGCGACGCTCCTGCTCCCCAAGAGCGATTCTCCGTGAATTTGTTGGTAGGTAGTTGAGCCGCGTAAGTCGCGTGAGCGCGGCTGCTAGGCCGCTGCACCCATGGCAGCGGGATCAAAGTTCGGCGCTGGCCTGAATGTACGAATTGGCGCTCCCGGCATCACGCAGCAGGCCGCTCGTGGCGGTGGCCCCGCTGATGGTGAGAGCGATCTGTGCGGTCTGCGCGGTAGCGAGGCTTCCGCTAATGGCCGATCCAGTTATGCCGGAGCCGCCGGCGGGACGGACCTGGAACGTATTGCCGGCAGAGAAGCTAAAGCTCGGCGCAGCGCGCATGCTGACCGGGAAAAGCAATCCGAACAGTGCACTCGTCGAGGTATCGACAAATCCGCTGGCATAGGGCGAATTGGCAGTGGTCGAGTTCCACGCGATGAAATACCGCTGGCAGAATCCGAGCTCCGTCGCGATCGGCCGCAGTTCCGGCGGCGGCGGATTGGCGTTGAGTCCGGCCGAGGCGCCGGGCGTCGCCCGGATGTCGCACTCGGTGATCTGAAGCGTCTTGGTGTTGGCGCCGAAATTGTTGCCAAAGTCGAATGCAATTTCGAGACCGTTATAGGCATTGGCATTAGCCGAGAACGTGTAACCGAGTTGCGTCCAGCCATTGTTGGCGCACGGCTGCAAGCTGACCGCATTCACATCCGTCGCCGGACTGGTCCAGACATCCTGCGAACCGGCATGCTTGACGGTAAGGAGCGGCGTAATCGAACCGCCGGTGTTGTTGTAAACTTGTGCCTGCACGGTGACGGTCTGGCTGCAAAACGCCGCCGCAATCAGGCTCTCCACGCGCTGCTTGATGATGACGTCGGTGACGGACGCCGCACCAGTCACCTGCAAACTGTTTTTGGTGAGCAGGCGGCCGCCCGCCTGCGCCGCAGTGACGCTAGTGCCAGCCGGTACGACGATCCAGCCGTCGGCGGCATAGCCACCCGACGTAGCGATGGTGATCGGTCCCGTCCCCCGCTGCCAGACATCCATCGTACCGTTGCGGAATTTGTTGACCATGCCGCCCGGCCCACCAAGCGTGATGGTTGAGCCGGAGGCCGCGACCACATTGCCGTCACTTGAGCCGATCGTAATCGTCCCGGTGAGTCCGTTCACCGATGGCACGACCTCCGACAGCTTCGCCGCCGGCCAGCCGCCCGCCGTCGCGCCGTCCTGGACGACGACCCGATTGTTGGTGGTATCGATCACCAGTTCGCCTTGCGCGCCGGTGAAGGCGGCGACCTGCGAGCCGGTGCCGCGGCGATACTGAACTTGAACGGCTGTGGTCATGGGCGGAGTTCCTATGCGGCGCCAAGATCGACATCGAGTTCGACGGCAAGCGCGAAAGGCGTTCCGAAATCGTCTTCGACGCCCGGCGCCGTCGTGACCGATCCCAGATCCATCGGGGTCGCGGTCATCCAGGAACGCGCCACTGGATGATCGATGGCAACGCCGCTCGGCGTATAGGTGTAGGCGGTGCACGCCGCGATGTTCTGCACGCCGCCGCCGAAGACGTTGAAGCTTTGCAGCTTGATATAGATCTCGCGGCCGACATAGCGCGCCGGCAAGTCGTATTTGAAGATCGCGCCGCTGTTGAGAAACGCAAATTGCGCGCCGGTCGAATGCGGAGCGATCGCCGTGCTGTAAAGGCCGCGATAAAGATAGGTCAACGAATATTGATGCGCGGCGGTCAGTGTTGCCGTTGCGTATGACACGAGCTCGGCGTCGACGATGCACAACGTGTTGGCGAGTTGGGCGTCTAGAGTGCTTGCTGTCGTCAATGCGGCACCGCTCTCGGCCATGTTCACCGCCAGCGTGTCCGCGGTATCCGGGTTGGTGCCGCCGTAGGGAGGAAGCGACGCCGTCAACACGCCTTGGACTGCCGGGCCGACCATGGTGCCGATTTGCGTGTATGAAGTACCGTCGCTCGACAGCCACACATTGCAGCCGCCCCAGTTGGGATCGGCGACTCCGCCCGAACCGCCGGATGCGGCAATCCAGACCTGTGCCGTCGCGCCGACCAGCGCCGACGGCAGCTCAAAAATGATCGGCGTGTTGACCGGGCCGGCAGCGACCGCGCGATTGAGCGGATTGTTGCTCGCCGACTGCGTCGCATAGAGTGTGGCCGTCGCCACGCCGAGCGGGAATTCCTCAGCGGTCACGCTCAGGAAGCCGTTCTCATCCTCTTCGATCTCGGTGATGCGAACCGCCGCCCGCGACAGGCCGAGCACGGTGTCGGTCACCGTCACTAGGTCCATCGGGTCGAGCAGACAGCACTCCCACGACAGCCGGAATTTGTAGGTATTGCGGATGTAGACCGCCCGCTGCAGCATCAGCTGGCCGGAAATCAGCCCGACATTGCTGTCGCAGATTTCGTGCGCGGTGACGGTTGGCGCGATCCGCATACCGTAGAGTTCGACGGCATTCTGGTCGCGCGACTCGACGCTGGTGAGATTATAGGCGTTGTCGCGATCGGCGACTTCGAGCCGCCAGACGTTGTAGGCCTCGTAAGGATCCGAGCGCGAAACCTGCAGCGGATCTTCGTTGTTCTCGAATTTGAAATCGTCGTCGGTGAGATCGTAGATCGGAGTGAGGTTCGGCGAAAACGACGCGGCGATCTGACAGGTGAACGCGATCTCGATGTTCGTTCCCTCGTCACCGTATGCAAACAGATAGGTGCCGGCCGGCGACATACCGTAGGTGCCTGCTGCCGTTGGCCACGTCGTTCCGATATAGGTCAACGGGGCGCCGGTGTTGGAATAGGTCACGCCGCCATCGGCGACAAAGTACGCCGAGCTGCAGACCGTTATGCCGGCAGGATTGCTGCCGCCAGAAGCAACCTCACCGATCTCCCGCTGCTGGGTAACGGTGACGTGGGTCCCCGCCGTCGTCGCGGTATCGCCATACGGAATGAGCTTGAGGAGCCCGCCGGACCAGACCGCCGCCGTGTTGGTCAGTTGCAGCCATCGGGCGAGGATGCTGGACGCCTGCTCCTGATTGGTCAGCGCCGGGCTCAACCCAAAGCCGACGGCTTTGCAGTAAGTCTGGAACGACGCATCGCCGCCGGAGCCGAACAGCGTGGCCGCGTCGATCGATGCCGAAGGAAAGCCGACGCCATATTGCGCATTGGTCAGAAAGTCATTCACGACTTGCGCGGGATCGGCATCGACACCGTTGATGCCGCTCCCGAAGAACGCGCCCTGCACCTCGAAATTGTGATTGTCGAGCGTGGCGCTGTCGCCGAGGCTGTAATCCGATGAGCACACGTAACATGTGCCCTGGTAGGCCAGCGCCTCCGACGCATAAGCGGTCGCCAGATAGCTCCACACGCTCTGCGGCGTCGCCCCGGCGAACAGCGACAGCCCGAGTTCGCTTAAGCTATAGACCGACTGGTTCTTCCAGATCTGGTTGATGCCGGTGATCGGACCTTCGCAGATGGCCATGATCACCGCCGCGCTATAAGTAGTCTCAGAGCTGCTGTCGCCGAACAGACCGCCCTTCCCGCCGCCCTTGCTGCCGCCCTGCGAGATCTGAAAGTTGTTGTACCAGACGACGTTCGGCGCGAGCTTCGATTCACCCCACACGATCGGCACCGGCAGGGTGTTGACCGCGGTCTGGATTTGCAGACCGGTATAATCGGGCGTCGTGGTCTGCGTGCCGCCGCCAAACAGCCCACTCATGGCTTCTGCGCCCAGTAGCTGAAGAAGCGCGGCGCACGCGCCGCAGTGCACAGAACGGTGTTGTGCTCGATCTCCTCTTCCAGAACCATGCGCGCGGGGTGGAAGGCATGCACGATGGTTCTTGGCTGCGCTTTGGTGACAATGCCGCCATGCGCGTAGCTGCGCCCGTAGCGAAGCACGATGACGTCGCCAGGCCGAGGTTCCGTGACTTCGCTGCCGCGATCGAAAACAAAGCCGAGATAACGTTCGTCGCCGCGATGCAGATGCCAATCAATCGGATAAGGCCGCGGGTCGAACGGTGCGCAAAGTCCGGTATCAACAAAGACCCGCACCATCAGCATGCCGCAATCGACGCCGACGCCCCTGATGTCGGCGCAGTTGTGATACGGCGTGCCTATCCAAGACCGCGCCGCGGCAACGATTGCGGCGCGCTGCGCGCTTTCTGTCGGTGTCATGGCCGGTCCTTGCCTTAATCGTATGTGTATGATATCCTTCATATATACACATCATGGGAACGCCTGCATGCGAACCAACATCGAGATCGACGATACCCTGATGGCCGAAGCGCAGAAGGCGTCCGGACAAGCCACCAAAAAGCAAACGGTAGAGCAGGCTCTCCGTTTGCTGATCAAACTTCGCCGCCAAAAGGAGGCTGACAGCGCCTTTGGGCGATATCGCTGGCGGGGTAGCCTCAACACAAGCCGCAGGGGTCGGGGAGCGGCGTGATCGTTGTCGACAGCAGTGTTTGGATTGATTTTCTTAACGGCCGACATCTGGCCCATGTGCGGAAATTACGCACACGTCTCGGCACGGAAGAAATCGTCATTGGCGATCTTATGCTCTGCGAAGTGCTCCAAGGACTTGAAAACGAAGCAGCCGCGCGGGCGGTAGAAGACTTTTTACGGCGCTTCGACATAGTTTCGATGGCGGGCGACGCGATCGCCGTCGTCGCGGCCCGCAATTTTCGTTACCTGCGCCGCCGCGGCGTCACCGTCCGCAAGACAATCGATCTTCTGATCGGTACCTGGTGCATCGAGAATCGCGTGCCCTTGCTGCATAATGATCGCGATTTCGTGCCGATGGCGCGTCATCTGGGATTACTGCAGGCTCAATAGCGCTGCTCCATCAGGTACACGTTGAATCAGATCGCCATCTGCGGCGGCGGCACGTAAGGAAAGCCGCGAAAGTTCGCCAGATTGTTGAACTTGGTGTTGCAGGTGCCCGGCGTGTGATCGCAACCGAAATAGACGGTAAAGCGGTCGCCCGTGGCGGGTACGCTCTCCAGCGGATAAAGCAGCGTCAACGTACTACCGGCAACGAC
>JBAUGC010000671.1:0-1866 GCA_049679485.1 Xanthobacteraceae bacterium | reverse complement strand
ACAATCGCTTGAAACAGGTCCTGCGGAGCCTCGGCGAAAGAGGTTAGAGCGTCAGCGTCGAGCACCGCCGCGCGCTTGGTCGCGAGTGCGGCAAGAACGAACTGCCTAGTCGATGCGCCAACACCAGCTCCAGGGCCGATGGCGATGACGTTGCGGCGCACGTCGGCAAGCAAGCCCTGGAAATCTTCGAAGCCGTCAAAGCTATGAACGATCGCGTTGATCAATGACGTCGCATAAATGCTCCACACCTTGGCGGGGGCGGCAAGCGTAACCATGCCCGCCCCGGCGCGCGACGCCGCCTGGGCGGTCATCCGGCTAGCGCCCGTTATCGTCTCGCCGCCGAGGATCAGGACTTCGCCGCGCTTATACTTGTAACTCTCAGGCTGAGGCCACGGGTAATCGGTCAGCCAGAGATCGGGACCGTTTTCCCAGGTGTTCGGGGCGATGTCCTTTCGGACAGCGCCCGGGATGCCGATGTCGGCCACTACGATATCGCCGCAAAGCCCGCTCCCCGGGAACAGCAGGTGGCCCGGCTTCTTGCGAAAGAACGTCACCGTGAGGTCGGCCGGCGCGGCGGCGCCCAGGACCATTCCGGATGCGCCATCAAGACCGCTGGGAATGTCTACCGCGCAGGTGGGTATCCGACGCGCTCTTAGCGCCTCGACAAGCGCAAGCGCCTTGCCTTCCAAAGGCCGCGACAGACCCGCACCAAAAATCGCGTCAATCACGATACCGGCACCGTCAAGACACTCGGATGAGACCGGCGCCACAGAACATTGCCAGAGGCCTGCGGCACGAGCGGCCTCACTAGTTAGCTTTTCGCGGGAACCGAGCAGGGATAACTTCACCGGCCAACCCGCAGCCGCGAGATGTCGCGCGGCGACGAAGCCGTCGCCACCGTTGTTTCCTGGCCCGCATAGCACGGTTACCGGCTGCATCGGCCATCGTGCCCCGAGCGCCACGGCGACCGCGCTGCCAGCCGCCTCCATGAGGCCGAAGCCGTCAATGCCGGTAGCCTCGGCCGCTCGGTCGGCTTCACCCATCTGGGCGGGTGTCAACAGAGCGAGTTTGTCCTTTTGGCGCTCCCGGTCCGAGTTCACGTCGGGGAGCCGCAACTAGCTGACAGCTGCAGCTTCCATTTTCTTCACCGCAGGGGCTTTCGCTGTCTTGTCGTCCGCCTTGGCGCCGATGAAATCGAGGACAACGCGGCCCGCGACCTTGCCGTGCTCGAGCCGATTGAAGATGTCATTGATCGCTGACAGCGGTTGCAGCTCGATATCGGCCTTGACCTTGCCCTCAGCAGCGAACGCCAGCGCTTCTGCCATATCCTCGCGATTACCGACGAAGGAACCGCGGATGGTGATGCAGTTCGCTACGACGTCAAAAAGCGGGACTGGAAAATCGCCCGGCGGCAATCCGACCAGGACACAAGTGCCGCGCTTGCGCGTCATGCCGACGCCTTGCTTGAAAGCGCCGAGCGAGGGTGCGGTGATCAGGACGCCCTGGGCGCCACCGTTGGTGGCTTTCTTTACGGCCTCGGCGGGGTCGCCGTTTTTGGCATTGACCACGAAATCGGCGCCGACCTTCTTGGCCAGTGCAAGCTTGCCGTCATCGATATCGACGGCGCAGACTTGGAGACCCATGACTTTGGCGTATTGAATGGCAAGATGTCCGAGGCCGCCGGCACCGGAGACGACGATCCACTCGCCGGCCTTCGCCTTGGTCTCCTTGATGCCCTTGTAGGTGGTAATACCAGCGCAGATGAGGGGCGCAGCCTGCTTGGGATCGAGGCCGGCCGGTATGTGGGCGACGTAGTCCGGATCGGCGACCAGATACTCCGCAAAGCCGCCATTCTTAGTGTAGCCG
>JBAUGC010000670.1:0-7732 GCA_049679485.1 Xanthobacteraceae bacterium | reverse complement strand
GAATTGATCGTAAGACGCCTTCTGAACCTCTATGAGGTTCGGCATCTCCGCGACTTCCTCGATTTTTCCGAAAAACTTGCGAACGCGCTTCCGACCAATAAACGTCTGCGCCATCATGTCCTCTCGCTCAATCGAACCATCGGGCTTGAACCGCTCGGCTCAAACCGCCACCGCGAACCCTGGGGCTCGCGGTTTGGAGGCGATCAAGGCGACTCTCCAGAAGGCCGCAATCCATCGCGACCGTCGGGACAGGCGTCGAACCGCCGTAATTTCCGCTGATTCGGCCAAAAGTCCGAATCAGCTCAACACGCTTGCCGCCAACTCTGCATGATATCCCCGGAGTTCTCTGCTCCGCTCGCCCGGGGATTTCGCTTAAGTAAGCACTGCTTACGTAAGCTCAACCTTGGCACCGACTTTTTCGAGCGTTGCCTTGATCTTAGCCGCTTCGTCCTTGTTGACGCCTTCCTTGACCGGCTTGGGAGCTCCTTCCACCAAGTCCTTGGCTTCCTTGAGGCCAAGGCCGGTGACAGCCCGGACTTCCTTGATGACCTCGATCTTCTTGTCGCCGACGGCGGCAAGCACGACCGTAAACTCGGTCTTCTCCTCGGCGGCGGGGGCAGCAGCTGCCGCCGGGCCAGCGGCGACCGCAACTGCGGCAGCAGCCGAAACGCCCCATTTCTCTTCCAGCAGTTTAGCCAGTTCAGCCGCTTCCAGCACGGTGAGGCTGGAAAGGTCGGTTACGATTTTCTGCAGATCAGCCATGACTTTGTCCTTCGGTTCTAACCTTTGAAATTGCGACTCTTGCTCAAGCGGCAGCCGCACCCTCTCCGACCTTGGCAGCGTAGACCGCAACGACCCGAGCGACCTTGGCGGCAGGGGCGTTGACCACCTGCGCGATCTTGGTCGCCGGTGCCTGGATGAGGCCGACAAGCTTCGCCCGCAACTCGTCGAGCGAAGGCAAGGACGCGAGCGCCTTGACTCCGTTCCGATCGAGCGTGGTCGTGCCCATCGCCCCGCCAAGAATCACGAACTGCTCGTGCGTCCTGGCGAAATCGACGGCGACTTTCGGCGCCGCGACCGGATCGCCGGAAAAGGCGATTATGGTCGGTCCCTTGAGTAGGGGCCCGATCGAGGCGACGTCGCTGCCTTCGAGAGCGATTTTGGCGAGGCGATTTTTTGCGACCTTCACACTGGCGCCAGCCTGCTTCATCTGCCGACGCAGAGTCTGCATTTGGGCGACCGTCAGGCCGGAATAGTGAGCAACAACCACGACCTTGGTGGCCTTGAAGGCCTCACCAAGCGTCGCGACCATTTCGCTCTTTGCCGCGCGATCCACTTACGCTCTCTCCGGTTGGCGGGGTCCCTTAGCGGAGACCGCCGGGTTGATGCCGCCGTCCGGCACGTCCGGACGACATTCACACCCTGCCCTCCCGGCTTGAGCTTTCGCGCAACCGGGCCGTCGAGGTCAGAACCGAAAGGCAATTGCTTGCCCTGGTCTTCACCCGTCTATGCAGGCTTTGCAGATTAAGCCGTTGCCGGCGCCTGCAGTCTCGGACAGGACGCACGCCCCCAAACACCTAAGCTTTTCCGACCCTTAGGGTAATCCGCGCAGGATTGACGCTAAGAGAGGGCTTTGCTCACCTGGCTTTTGAGAAGCGCACAAAGGCGCGCCGACAAACCGGGCCGGCACGCCCATGGGCGACTATCTAGCCGGTCCAATCCGGTTTGCCAAGCCTCAACTGTGCTTTGCCGAAACCAATTTGCATTCTACCATTCTGTTAAAAGTGCGCGGTAAAAGTGCGCGGAGGGAGGCGCGGCCATGCCACACGACACCAATCGCATCCTCACCACTCATGTCGGCAGCCTGATCCGTCCGCCGAAACTTATCGAATTCTGGCGCGCAATCGAGGGCAAAAAGCCTCACGATCAAGCGGCCTTCGAAGCTTGCCTGACGCAATCCGTCGCCGAAGTCGTGCGGCAGCAGGCCGAGGTCGGCGTCGACGTCGTCAGCGACGGCGAGTTCAGCAAGGGCGCCAACTGGGCGTTCTATGTTCACAAAAGGTTGAGCGGCCTCACAATCCGGCCGACGACTCCAGAGGAAGCCAAAGACCCGATGGCATCCATAATCGGCGGCCGCGACCGCGACGCATTCCCGGAATTTTATGCCGAGTATGACGCGGCATCAGGCCTGGGCAAACGGCTGGGCAATCGGGTTGTCGTCAACGAGCCGATCCAATATTCGAAGCAACAGGTCACCCGCGACATTATGAATCTGCAAGCCGGTGTGGCCGAGGCGAAGCACGAGCATCCTTCCCTTGCCGGCTTCCTGCCGGTGGTCGCGCCGGCGAGTGCGCTGCCTGGCGCTAAAAACGAATACTATAAGAACGAAGAGACATTTTTGATGGCGCTCGCCGACGCGCTGCACCAGGAATATGAGGCGATCGTCGACGCCGGCCTTTACGTGCAGATCGACGACGCCTTCTTCCCCTACATGCACGAGCGCATGGTGCCGCCGATGACCAACGCGCAGTATCGCCAGTGGGCTCAGCTGCGCATCGATGCGCTCAATCACGCGCTGCGCGGCATTCCCGAAGAACGCTCGCGCTATCACATTTGCTGGGGAAGCTGGAACGGCCCGCATATGTTCGACGTGCCGCTCAAGGACATTATCGATCTCGTCCTGCAGGTGCGCGTCGGTCATTATTCCTTCGAGGCCGCCAATCCTCGGCACGCCCACGAGTGGCGCATATGGGAAAATGTGAAGCTTGCACCCGGAAAGATTTTGATTCCGGGCGTGATCAGTCACGCCACCAACGTCGTCGAGCATCCCGAACTGGTTGCCGAGCGGATTGTGCGCCTTGCCAACATCGTCGGCCGCGAGAACGTGATGGCTGGCACCGATTGCGGCTTCGCGCAAAGTCCATTCGCGCAACGCGTCCACCCGACAATCATGTGGGCGAAGTTAACAGCGCTGGCCGAAGGCGCGCGGATTGCGACTCGCGCGCTGTGGGGAAAGCGCGCGGCAGCGTGATTTTACCCCCGCGTTTCTCGGACGCGATGCGGCGCGCAGCGCTGCACCGCTGATCCGGGATCGTTTCAAACGGAGGCGCTTTGCGTTGCGCAGGTCCCGGGTCCGCAGCGCATCACTTCGTGCTGCGCCGCGCCCGGAAACGCCGGTCGGCTAATGCGTCTGTTGCGAGTCGGGGAACAGACTCGCCGGCACGACTTTCACGCCGGGCCCCATGGTCGATGAGATGGCGACCCGGTTGATGAAGTGACCCTTGGCGCCGGCCGGCCGCGACTTCTGTACTGCGTCGGCAAACGCGCGGATGTTCTCGACGAGTTTCTCCTCGCTAAACGAAGCCTTACCGACGCCGGCTTGCACGATGCCGGCTTTCTCGGCGCGAAACTCCACCGAACCGCCTTTGGCACCTCTAACCGCGGTGGCGATGTCCATGGTTACGCTGCCGACCTTAGGATTGGGCATCAGCCCGCGCGGGCCGAGCACCTTGCCGAGGCGGCCAACCAGCGGCATCAAATCGGGCGTGGCGACGACGCGATCAAAATCGATGGCGCCGCCCTGCACCTTCTCTACCAGATCCTCGGCGCCAACGACGTCGGCACCCGCGGCCTTAGCCTCATCGGCCTTGGCGCCGCGCGCGAACACCGCAACCCGCACCGAGCGGCCGGAGCCGTTCGGCAAGTTGACGACGCCGCGCACCGCCTGGTCGGCGTGGCGCGGATCGACGCCCAGATTCATCGCCACTTCGATGGTCTCGTCGAACTTCGCTTTGGCGCGCTCCTTGACCATCTTTACCGCTTCGTTTAGCGGATAAAGCTTCTCGCGGTCAATGCCTTCGCGCACCTTGTTGGTGCGTTTTCCAAGCGTGCTCATGCCTTCACCTCCAGGCCCATGGAACGAGCGGACCCTTCGATCATGCGCATGGCCGCCTCGATGGTGTCGCAGTTCAAATCCTTCATCTTCTGCTCGGCGATTTCGCGCACCTGCGCCTTGGTCACCGACCCGGCAACGTCACGGCCGGGCGCCTTCGAGCCGCTTTCGAGCTTGGCGGCCTTCTTGAGAAAGTGCGACACCGGCGGGGTGCGCAGTTCAAAGGAAAACGAACGGTCGGCATAGACCGTAATGGTCACAGGGATCGGGGCGCCCTTCTCGAGCTTCTGGGTCTGCGCGTTGAACGCCTTGCAGAACTCCATGATATTGAGGCCACGCTGGCCGAGCGCCGGACCGATTGGCGGCGACGGATTGGCCGCCCCCGCCGGCACCTGCAATTTCACATAGCCCGTGATTTTCTTTGCCATTCTCTACTCCTGTTAGTGGTTCGGATTTCGACGGCTGGCGACCGCCTCACCTCCCACGTGGTTCACTCCTCTTGGCCCTCTCCCGCTTGCGGGAGAGGGTTGGGTGAGGGCCTGCGGCCTCAACGCTTGCAAGCCGGGAACACTTACCCTCACCCGCTTCGCTTCGCTCGCGACCTCTTCCGCTTGCGGGAGAGGTGAAAGGTCATAGCTTCTCCACCTGCCCGAACTCCAGTTCCACCGGCGTGGCTCGGCCGAAGATCGAGACCGCGACCTTGAGACGCGAGCGGCCCTCGTCCACTTCTTCCACGGTGCCGTTAAATGAGGCAAACGGGCCGTCCGACACGCGCACCTGTTCGCCGACCTCGAAGGAAACCGACGGCTTCGGCCGCTCGATACCTTCCTGCACCTGATGGATGATGCGCTGGGCTTCCGCTTCCGACAGCGGCATCGGCTTGTTGTCGGAGCCAAGGAAGCCGGTCACCTTCGGCGTATTCTTGATCAGATGATAGGCCTCGTCGGTCAGTTCCATTTTCACGAGGACATAGCCCGGGAAGAATTTTCGCTCGGCGTCGACCTTGCGGCCGCGCCGCACTTCGACGACTTTCTCCTTGGGTACCAGGATCTCCTCGAACTGGCTGGCAAGCCCACGCTGCTTAGCTTGCTCGCGGATCGAGTCCGCGACCTTGTTCTCGAAGTTCGAGTAGGCGTGGACCGCGTACCATCGGGTGGTCATGTCATGAAATCCGGGTCGTGAATGTTTGGCCGCATGTGCTCAAGATCTGGCGCATGCGCTTAAGAATTGATGCCGAGCAGGAAACCGACGCCGAGCCGCATGATCTGATCCGCCAACAGAAAGAAAATCGACGCGACGAAGACCATCACGAACACCATCATGGTGGTGACAGTCGTCTCCTTGCGCGTCGGCCAGGTGACCTTCTGCCCCTCGGCCCGCACTTCCTGCAGGAATTTGAATGGATCGATCTTTGCCATCGCTCGCATCTAAATAGTCATTCCCCGCCCATCTTTCAGGAGGAGACCGACACGGCGCATCCTTTTCGGGAAATGTTCGTCGCGGAAGTCCGATACCGGGCCGCTGACGATGGCGCCTTCCTACTGCCGAACGGCCAAATCGTCAAGCGGCCGGCAGGGATCGGCAATCAGGAGTGAGCTTAGTGCGTTTACGAGCGGGCAGGCGCGGGAGATCTGCCGAGCCCCCTTTATTTATTCAATTACGGGGCCGTTTCTCTTCGCGCGCGATCGGAAAACCGCCCCGTACAGGTATTATTCTCAACCACACACCCAAACATAGCCAATAGGAGACACCCGCCAGCAAGTGCCAACGCCATAGGGCCACCAGCGACCGCCGTACCAGCGTCGTCCGGTACCGTACCAGACGCCGCCATAGTAGCGACCGCCGACGCGCCACCTGCCATAATAGCCGCGGCCGCCATAATAGCCGCGGCGCCAGTACACGGGCTGCACATTGGACGCCGGAGCCACTCCCGCCAGCGCGTGCGGTACGACCGGAACAGCGTCGGCGCGCTCGACGAAATATGCCGGCACCATCATCAGAGCGACGGCGATTGGGAGCAGGTATTTTTTTAGCATGTCGAAAACACTCCTCGACTGAATCTACCCTTTTGCGATTAGCCTAAAAGATGTGTCCTCACCGTGACGATTCTCCAGCTCTGAGCACGCCGGTCTCGTCCGCGAGGGACTGGCAGGAGTGGAGGGACTCGAACCCCCAACCCCCGGTTTTGGAGACCGGTGCTCTAGCCATTGAGCTACACTCCTAGGCCGCGTCCACATGCCTCGTGATGGCAGGCAAAGCAAGTTATCACTGCCAAGACTTATGAACCAGAAGACTTATGAACCAGCGCAGCCACGCCGGCCTATTGATGGGGCCGATGTTCACGCGACGCAGCATCATCTTCGGCCCCGCGTGCGCCGTATTCGCCGCGCCAGCCACAGCCGCCGATGCGGCGCCGCTTGCCTTCGTGACGTCGATCTACGATGCCTACAAAGGCAAGACTCGAATGGCGTTCCCCTCGATAACGCACGCACCGTCCGGCGCTACTTCGAGCCGTCGCTTGCAGCCTTGATCAACAAGGACCGGGCGATTGCAGCGCGGCGCGGCCAAGTCGGATTGCTGGACGGTGACCCGTTCATTGACGCGCAGGATTGGGACATTACCGACTTCGCGATCGTCGTCGGCGACATAACGCCGGGGAAAGCCGGCGCGACAGTCAAGTTTACCAACTTAGGCAATCCCGCGACCGTCCTGCTCGATCTGGTCAAAATCAAGAACGATTGGCGAATTGGCAATATTACGTGGGTGCGCGACGGCAAGCCGCAAACCTTGCGCGGCGCCCTGAAGCCAGACATGCTTCGCGGACGCGGACAAATGGCGCAAGCGCGATGCGTGCTCCGCGCGGCCGCGATATTCGCACCGCGCGCCGACGTGGAGGTCGAACAAATTTGAGCGTTGCGGGCGACCGGATCGCGGTGAGCGAACCTTCGAAGAACGACCTTGCCCGCATTGTGAAGACGCTGCAGGATGACGACATTGTCGGCTTCGTCGCCATGACCGCGTGATCGACAAGCGTTTGATACACCGCCGTCTGCGCGCTGCTGACCGGGGCACCTAAGGGTCTTTAGCGGGGCACGCTGCAATGCGAAGCCACTCAATGCATCTGCGGCCAATGCTGGGGTTGATCCTCTGCGGCGTACTCTTGATCGGGTGCGGTTTTGCCGGCCCAAGCCAGGCGGTGGCTCAGGGCTTCCTTATTGGCAAGGGCAAGGCACCGCTGAGGCAAACATCCGGCCAGCCGCCAGCAGGGGGCGGCGCCGCCAGTGGTAGCAGTGGCGGTGGAGCCGGTGTCGGCGGCGGCGGTGCCGGTGGTGGCAGCACCGGCGGCCGCGGCGGGGTGCCGCCGCCTGGAGAGCAGCGCTTCGTTGCCGACGAAGTCATCACCGCATTTTCGCGCCGCGCCACGCCGCTAGTGATCGATCGGATCGCACGCCAATACGATCTGACGCAACTCGAATCGCAAAGCTTCCCATTGACCGGCCGCACGTTCTATCGCTGGCGCATTGGCGGCGGCCGTTCGGTGGCCGACGTGGTGCGCGCGATCGAACGCGAACGAATCGTCGCCAGCGCGCAGCCGAACTACATCTTCACACTGCAGGAAGACGCCGCCAGAGTCGCTGCCGCCACGCACGGTGATGCATCCCAATACGTTCTGGGCAAGCTGCAAGTCGAACAGGCGCATCAAGTTGCGACGGGGAGAAACGTTAGGGTCGCCCTGGTCGATTCGGAAGTTGATGTAAAACATCCGGATCTAGTTGGAACAACTGCGAAGGGCTTCGACGCGCTGGGCGGCGAAGAAAATCCGGACCGACACGGAACCGC
>JBAUGC010000669.1:0-6463 GCA_049679485.1 Xanthobacteraceae bacterium | reverse complement strand
CGTCGCGCGAAGCCGTGCGCGCGCAATTGACTGAGTTCGCGGTCTTCATCCGGGAAGGGACTGCGACTGACAGGCGGTAACCGCCATCGCGGGGTCGGAAACTCTCGGCTAAGGTGAGTTTCCTGGTTCGGGGAGCGCACCGTTGCCACGGAGCGACGGGGCTTTGTCATGCTGCTGCAGCAACTCATCAACGGACTGATGCTCGGCGGCACCTACGCGCTCGTCGCGATCGGGTATTCGCTGGTGTTCGGCGTTCTTCGGCTCATTCATCTCGCCCACGGCGAGGTGTTCATGGTTGGCGCCTATATCGGCCTGGAGGTTATGCTTGCGCTGCACGTCGGCCCCGTAGCGGCTCTCGCGGCCGCGATGGTCGGCACGGCGCTGTTGGGGATCGTTCTTGAGTTGATTGTGTTCCGGCCGATTCGGCGAAAAGGCGGAAGCTTTCTCGCGCCGATGGTCACGAGCATCGGCGCGGGCTTGATCCTGCAGGAGGTGTTCACGAAAATATTCGGCGCCGAGCAAACCGAATTTCCGGCCGGTCTCGGCAACGACGTTTACCACCTCGGCCCGCTGCTCGTCAGCGCGACGCAAGTGTTCATTATGGCGATCGCAGTGCTGTCAATGATCGTCCTCCATCTCTTCATATCGCGGACGCGATATGGAATGGCGATGAGGGCTGCCGCGGAGAATGTCGAAATCGCGAGCATCCTGGGCATCAATACCGACGCCGTCATCATGCTGACCTTCGCGGTCGCCTCGGGTCTCGCCGGCATCGCCGGCGTGC
The DNA here is from genome assembly GCA_049679485.1 of Xanthobacteraceae bacterium. Classification (GTDB taxonomy): domain Bacteria; phylum Pseudomonadota; class Alphaproteobacteria; order Rhizobiales; family Xanthobacteraceae; genus BOG-931. The sequence continues at coordinate 5,679 of JBAUGC010000669.1, read as the reverse complement.
TGGTCGGCCTGGCTTACACAGCGGTCTCGCCGTTCATGGGCATCAACATGGCGATCAAAGGATTGGCCATCATGCTGGTCGGCGGGCTCGGCAGCATTTACGGCGCCATGGTGGGCGGCCTCCTTCTTGGGATCGTCGAGGTTCTCTGCGTTGCCTACTTCGCCTCCTCGTACCGGGATGCCGTGGCCTTCGGCCTCATGATCGTCATTCTGTTGGTGCGGCCGCGCGGCCTGTTCGCGGCCGGCATGACGGCGGAGCGCTGATCCATGTTCGAGGGTTATTGGGGCTCGGTGGCGATTTTTTTCGGCATCAACGTGCTGATGGCATTCAGCCTCTATGTCCCGATGACCGCCGGATTGATCTCGCTCGGCCAGGGCGGCTTCATGGCGATCGGCGCGTATGCCAGCGCGGTGCTGACCAAAGACGGCGTGCCGTTTTCGATTGCAGTTGGCGCAGGCGGTTTGCTTGCGGCGTTGAGCGGCATTGTCGTCGGCATTCCCGCGATCAGAATTCGCGGCATCTACCTGATTATCCTCACGCTTGGCTTCGGCGAGATCGTGCGCGTCTTTTTTCTCAATTTCAGCTACACCGGCGGCGCCAACGGTATCGGCGGAATGGCGCCCTACACGAATTTCGCCTGGGTGGCGTCCGCCTGCCTCGTCACCGGCCTGGTCGCATGGCGGCTTCGCTACGCACGCATCGGTCGCGCCATGATTGCGATCCATGCCGACGAAGTCGCCGCCCAGGCGATGGGCGTCAATGTCGTGCGCGCGAAGCTTGCGGCATTCGCGGTCGGAGCATTCATAGCGGGCGTGGCCGGCGCCTTCTATGCGCACTACACGCTGTTCATCGATTCCGCCCAATTCGGCTTTTTGCGTTCCGCCGATGCGTTTCTGTTCATAGTCCTTGGCGGAATTGCCAATCCGCTAGGTCCAATAGCTGGCGCAGCGGTGGCGACACTGACCCCGGAAATATTTCGTTTCCTGCAGGATTGGCGGATGACGTTCTTTGGCGCTCTCCTGATCGCCGCTGCGCTTTGGCGTCCGGACGGCTTGGTAGCCGCCATCAAAACACGTCAATGACCGCCATCCTTCAAGTCGACGACGTATCGAAACGGTTTGGCGGCTTTTTGGCGCTGAGCAACGTGAGCTGCGACGTGGCTGAGGGACGTATCCACGCGCTGATCGGCCCCAACGGGGCCGGTAAGAGCACGCTATTGAATATCATCAGTGGAGTCATCGCTCCAACAAGCGGGGATGTCGCATTCGCCGGGCAGGCGTATACCGGCCGCCGTCCCGACACAATTCATGCGATGGGGATCGCCCGAAACTTTCAGCACGTCCGCTTGTTCAAGGGTCTCTCCGTGCTTGAAAACGTCATGATCGGCAGCGATGCGCAGACCAGTGCCGGGACGTGGAGCGATGTTGTCGATCTTGCCCTGCCATTCCGCGATCGCGACGCTGCAACGCGACAAGCCCGGGAAGCATTGCAATTTGTCGGCTTGGAGACCCACGGCAACCGCGTCATCGATCAACTGACTTTGGTCGACCAGCGCCGTGTGGAGATCGCCCGCGCGCTGGCAAGCCGGCCGCGACTTCTTTTACTCGACGAGCCTGCCGGCGGGATGAATCCGTCTGAAGTCGAGGACCTCACTGGAGTCGTGCGCCAGATTCAGCGCGCGGGCGTAACGGTTCTGCTCGTCGAACATCACATGCGGTTTGTAATGACGCTGGCGGAATGGATCACGGTTCTCGATGCCGGGCGGGTCATCGCCGACGGTGTACCCGAAGCCGTACGACGCGATCCAGCGGTGATTTCCGCCTACATCGGCACCAGTGCGTGAGACGGTGTGCATTCTCCACGACGATGCTGGCACCATCGTCAAAGCGACGGGGATTGCGAGCAGGTTTTCTTGAACAGGTCGAAAAACTCCTCGACTGACCTTAAGATCAGCTTTTGCGATAAGGGCGCGCTTAAGCGAGAAGGCCTCAATGGGCAGCCACCAACGTGCGCATATGCATTCCTGCTCGATCGTTGACAGGCGGTGCAATCCTTTCCGGCGCCGATAATCACTATTATCGGAGGCGATCATTGCTTCTTCTGCTGCCGCCAATGTCGATATTCGTAGTTGTCGCGCCACGAACGGCGCTCTAGCCCCGGTGATAGCTCGGTATGCGGCTCGTCCACCCGTCAATTGCCAGCGCCAAAATGATTATGAGGCCTTTGACAATGCCCTGATGTAGAGGATTGAGGCCGACTAGCGTGAAGCCGTTGGAGATCGTCGCAATGATCGCCAGGCCGACCGCGGTGCGCCACATCGCGCCGACGCCGCCCGAAAGGGACGTGCCACCGATGACCACAGCTGCAATCACGTCATAGACGATTGTTGGCTCCATCCGCGCTTGCGCGGTACTGAGCTGCGACGCGGCCAAGCCGCCAGCGATTCCCATGCAAAGGCCTGAGACGACATAGGTACTAGCGATAATCCGGCTGACCGGCAGGCCGCTCAACCTGCACACCGTTTGATTAGATCCCACCGCGTAAACCTGACGGCCATAAACGGTCTTGGCGAGCACGGCTTCGCCGAGGATCAGCGAGGTCAGCAAGATCATCCCTTTGAAGGGAAACGACAACCAACTTCCCGCGCCCAACAAGTCGAAGCCGGCCCGGTCGACCTGAATGTACGTGTTGGGTGTCGCGAGAAAATCGATGCCGAGTATTATGAACCCGGTGCCAACTGTAGCGATAAAGGGGTTGATCCCGATTAGCGACACAAGCACTCCGTTGATGCCACCGACAACGAGGCCTGTTGCGACGGCGGCGAGCATTGCCACCACAAGCGGCAAATCGTGTGCCCCGAGAAGCGCCGCCACAATCGCGCAGAGGGAAAAACCAGAGGCGATCGAAAGATCGAACCCGCCGGCGATGATGACGAAGGTCATTCCGACCGCCATCACCCCCGTCAGCGACCATTGGCCAATCATATTGAAGATGTTGGCCGTGCTGAGAAACGAGGGATCCGCTACGTCAACGACGGCGACAATAAGCAGAAGAGCCAGCAGGATTCCATAAGTCCGCAGATGCGCGGCTGCCGATATCAGCACCTTGCAATGCGGAACGTCGGCACGAGGGTCTCGTTCCGACGCAGGAAATCTGCCCTCGTCGGCGATTTCAATCATGACGATGATTGGCTCCCGATCACGCGCGGTCTGGTCCTACGATCGATCGGAGATGCTTTGCTCACGAGCCGGAACCAGGCGCCAGATCAAAGTCGCAGCTTGCAGGAGCCGCTCGCCGGAGAGCCACCGTATCCAGACATCGAGACTGACCGCGATAACGATAAGGCACCCCTTGATAATATATTGGTAGAAGGTGTTGATATCGAGCAGGTTGAGACCGTTTTGCAGAACCGCGAGAATGGCGAGACCCACCGCGGTCTGCCACATCGATCCGACGCCGCCCGAAAGCGACGTGCCACCTACGACGACGGCAACGATGACGTCAAAAACCAGCACCGGGTCCTGATCGGACGCGGAATAACTGAGCTGCGAGGTCGCTAACGAAGCGGCGGTGCCTACGCAAAAACCTGAAAAAACATAGGTGCCGCCGACCACAAGTCGTACAGGAATGCCAAAGAGGCCTGAGATTTCGGCGTTGCCGCCGACCGCATAAAGAAGATGCCCATATTGGGTCTTCGCCAAGATCACCCCGAACACAATAAGGAATCCGATGAGAATGAGCCCGGTGTAGGGCACGCCAAGCCATACGCCGGTGCCGAGCGCGTCGAAGCCCGGCTGATCGACCTCAATGAAGGGGCTCTTGACGATAATGTACGGCAGGCTGGTCAGAACGAAGCCGGAGGCAAGTGTCGCTGCAAACGGATTGATCCTGAGCCCGACCACGAGCACCGCATTGACGAGCCCGATCACGACGCCAGCCGCGATGGCCGCGAGAAAGGACAGGCTAGCCGGCACCCCAGCTTGGGCCAAAGCAGCAGCGACGACTGCGCAGAATGCGAATCCGGCCGCGACCGACAAATCGAAACCGCCGGCTAAAATCACATAGGTGGTCCCGACCGACATGATCCCTACCGGCGCCCATTGCGCGAGGATGTTCGCGAAATTGGTGGCGCGAAAGAAAGTCGGGCTCGCGATGCCGAGGATCGCCAAAAGGACGACAAGCGCCACGACGATGCCGTACCGGCGGACAGCGGCAACCGAACTGCCCCGCGCGCGCGGCATTCCCATGGGCCTTCCGCCGATCACGCAGCGATGCCCGCATGAAACAGACGATCGAAGATCGCCTTGATCGACAGTTGCTCGCGTCCAAGCAGGCCGAGGGAACGGCCGCCTCCGAGCATGAGAGCGCGATCGCAGACGTCGACGATCTCCTCGAATTGCGAGGACACCAGGATGACGGCCATCCCCTGGTTGGCGAGCTCAGATATGACCTTATAGATCTCGGCCTTCGCTCCGACGTCGATGCCCTGTGTCGGCTCGTCAAGGAGCAGGATACTCGGCTTGCGATGGAGCCATTTCCCGATGACGAGCTTCTGTTGATTGCCACCCGACAGATTGCCGGCAGGGTCTCCCAACCGCGCCGTATCGAACGCCAGCGCCGCCATCGAGTCTGCGGCTTCGCGCCGGAGCCGTCGGTCGGACAGAATCCCGTAAGTGCTTACTGATCCGAGATCGGCGAGCGCGACATTTTGGGCGCCGCTCAGCCGCAGGATGAGCCCTTGGCTCTTGCGATCCTCGGGAGTGAGTGCAATGCCATAACCAAGCGCTCTAGCCACGGAACGCGGCCAATTAATCTCACGGCCGCGCAGAAAGAGCCTTCCGGCGGATGGCCGGTCAATCCCGGCGAGTACGCGCAGGATCTCGGTCCGGCCGGCGCCGACCAACCCCGCCAGACCGAAGATTTCGCCCGCTCGAACAGCAAAGGAGACATCGGAGACAACGCCCGCAATCGACAGACCCTCAATCCGGAGTTCTTCAGCAGCTACCGGCGGCCGTCGGGCAATCGACTGATTGAAATCGACGTCGCCAAGCATGGCCGCGACGAGTGTCGCCTTGTCCCAATCGGTCGCAGGCTTCGTTGCAACCAGGGCACCGTCGCGCATTACCGACACGCGATCACAGAGCCTGAGCACATCGTCCAAATCATGCGAGATGAAAATAATGCAGAGGCCCTGGTGCCGCAGTCCGTCGACAATGTCATATAACTTCTCGCGCTCCGCCTCGCCGAGCGACGTGGCCGGCTCGTCCATGATCAGAATACGGTGTTCCGCTTCGAGTGCCCGCATGATCTCAAGCAACTGTTGGCCGGCAACCGAGAGCGATCCCGCACGCACATCAGGATCGAGCGCAACGCCGAGACGATCTGCCAATTCGCGGAACCGTCTGATCGAGGCGCCGCGGTCGAGAAACGGTCCCCAAGTCTTCTGCCTGCCGAGGAAGACATTGGCCGCGGCGGTCAGTTCGGGCAGGATCGCCCGCTCCTGATAGATGACGCCGATGCCGGCCTGTTGCAGGGTGTGCGCGCGCGCATTTTCCAACGCACGTCCGAACAATTGGATCGAGCCGCTGTCCGCCGTGTAGAGCCCGGTCAGATGCTTGATCAGGGTTGACTTGCCGGCGCCGTTTTCGCCGACGAGCCCGTGCACTTCGCGCTGGGAAA
>JBAUGC010000668.1:0-4251 GCA_049679485.1 Xanthobacteraceae bacterium | reverse complement strand
CCCTCGTCGTCAACGGGAGCCCACTTGATCACCGCACCTTGCCGCTCGCGCAGGAAATGCCAGGGCACGATGTTGGAATGGTGCTCCATGATCGAGAGCACGATCTCGTCGCCCGGCTTGATCCGCTCGCGCCCAAACGTATAGGCGACGAGGTTGATGGCCTCGGTCGCATTGCGGGTGAAGATAATCTCTTCCTTGCGCGCGGCATTGAGGAACGCCGCGACTTTTTCCCGCGCGCCTTCGTAAGCTTCGGTCGCCTCGTTGGCGAGATAATGCAGCCCGCGATGCACGTTGGCGTATTGCGTGGTGTAGGCCTTCTCCAGCCGGTCGAGCACCGCGCGCGGCTTCTGCGCTGAGGCAGCGTTGTCGAGGTAGACGAGGGGCTTGCCGTAAACCTGCTGCGCCAGAATCGGGAAATCCGCCCGGATGCGGCTTACATCATAAGTCCCGTTGGTCACTGCCGGATGCATCACGCCTTCACCCGCACCTTGAGCCAGGCCGCGACCTGATCCAGCAGCGCCTCGCGCAGCCCGGCATGCTCGACGCCCTCGATTGCTTCGCCGAGGAACGCCTGAATCAACAAAGCCTCTGCCTCGGCCTCCGGAACGCCGCGCGCCATCAGGTAGAATTTCAGGTCCCCGTCGAGTGCGCCGGCGGTAGCGCCGTGACCGCACTGCACGTCGTCGGCAAAGATTTCCAGTTCCGGCTTGTTGTCAGCTTCGGCGCGCTCGGAAAGCAGCAGCGCCCGCGTCATCATCTTGGCGTCGGTCTTTTGCGCACCCGGGCGCACGACGATACGGCCCTGGAACACGCCGTGCGCCTCATCGTCAAGCACGGACTTGAACACCTCGCGGCTCTGGCAATTGCGCGCGATGTGGGTGGCAAGGAGCGTCGTATCGGCATGCTGGCGGCCATTGATCAAGGTCGCGCCGCGAATATTGGCGACCGTGTCTTCGCCGTCGAACTTCAAAAACAACTGATTGCGCACGACGGCGCCGCCGGCGGTGAAAGTAAAGGCGTTGAACCGGGCTTTCGCGCCGACAGCCGCCGCCAGCGTCGAAACATGCAGCGCGTCGGAGCCTTCGCTGATGATCTTGACGTGATCGACATGCGCCCGGTCGCCGACGAATAATTCGAGCGCGGCGTTGACCTGATAGTCGCTGCCGGCCGGCCCCTCATAGCTCTCGATCAGCATGGCGCGCGCGCCCGGCTCCACGATCACCAGCGACCGAACGAAGCTCGCCGCGGGCTTTTCCGAAGCGACAAAGAGCAGATGCAACGGCCGTTCGATGGTCGAGCCGGCGGCGACGCGGATGACGGCGCCGTCGCCCATCAGCGCGGTGTTAAGCGCAACCGCGACATCGCTTGCCGGAGCGAGTTTGCCGAGATGCGCGGCGAGCATGGCGTCGTTGCCGGCGAGCGCGTCGCCGAGCGAACCGATCGACAGGCCCGCCTCCAGCGCCGCTGTGTCCGACAATTCCAGCACGAAGGCGCCGTCGACGAAGACCAGCCGGCGCGCGCCAATATCGCCGAGCATTTGTCCAGCAGCCTTCGCCTTGTTCTTCGCGGCGGCGTCGGGCGGCCCGGCAAGCGGCTTGGCGTCGCGCATTAGCGCGCGCAGATCGGTGTACTTCCAGTCTTCGACGCGGCGATGCGGCAGGCCTTCTCTCGCGAACAGATCGAAGGCTGCCGCGCGCTGCTGCGCAATCGCCGCGCCGCCCGGCAGCGACGCGTGAGCCTGCGCATAAGTCTGCGCCAAGGCGGTCTCCGCCGCGGTCTTCATCACCTTTACGTCGGCCATGACATTCATACGTCTTTACTCGCAGGTCGCCGCATCGGGCTATGCCGCCGCTTCCTGATATTCGGCATAGCCGCGCGCTTCGAGTTCGAGCGCCAGTTCCTTGCCGCCGGTCTTTACGATGCGGCCCTTGGAGAGCACGTGCACCACGTCGGGCACGATGTAGTTAAGGAGCCGCTGGTAGTGGGTGATCACGACGAATGACGTTTGCGGCGAGCGCAGCCGATTGACGCCGTCCGAGACGATCTTCAGCGCGTCGATGTCAAGGCCGGAATCGGTCTCGTCGAGCACGGAAAGCTTCGGCTCCAGCAGTGCCATCTGGAGAATTTCGTTGCGCTTCTTCTCGCCTCCCGAGAAGCCGACATTGACGGCGCGGCGCAGCATTTCCGGTTCGATGCCAAGCTTCTTGGCGAGTTCGCGAACTTTCTTCAGGAACTCCGGTGTGGAAAATTCAGCCTCGCCGCGCTTCTTCCTTTGCGCGTTGAGCGCGGTGCGCAGGAACGTCATGGTGGCGACGCCCGGAATTTCCAGCGGATATTGAAAGGCCAAAAATAGCCCGGCCGCAGCCCGCTCGTCGGGGGTCATGTCGAAAATGTTCTTGCCGTTGAACAGCACTACACCGGAAGTCGGCGTGTAATCGGCCTTGCCGGCGAGCACGTAGGCGAGCGTCGATTTGCCAGAGCCGTTTGGGCCCATGATGGCGTGCACCTCGCCGGCATTCACCGTGAGGTCGAGGCCTTTGAGGATCTCCTTGCCGTCGATTTCGACGTGCAGATTTTTAACTTCAAGCAAAGGCATCGAACCGGTCTACCTTTCATCCAGCTGTCGTTTTTTCGAGGAGGCTGATCGAACCTAGCCGACTGAGCCCTCGAGGCTGACCGAGATCAGCTTCTGCGCTTCGACCGCAAATTCCATCGGCAATTGCTGCAGCACGTCCTTGACGAAGCCGTTGACGACGAGCGCGGTCGCCTCCTCCGCCGACAGCCCGCGCTGCCGGCAATAGAACAGCATCTCGTCGGAGATCTTCGAAGTCGTGGCCTCGTGCTCGAATACCGTCGAGGAATTTTTCGCCTCGATATAGGGCACGGTGTGGGCGCCGCACTTGTCGCCGATGAGGAGCGAGTCGCAATTGGTGAAGTTGCGCGCTCCCGTGGCGCGGCGGTGCGAGGTGACGAGCCCGCGATAAGTGTTGTTCGAGTGGCCGGCGGCGATCCCCTTGGAGATGATGCGGCTCGTCGAGTTCTTGCCGAGATGCAGCATCTTGGTGCCGGAATCGACCTGCTGATAGCCGTTGGAGATCGCGATCGAATAGAACTCGCCGCGTGAATTATCGCCGCGCAGGATGCAGCTCGGATACTTCCACGTGATGGCCGAGCCGGTTTCCACCTGCGTCCACGAGATCTTGGCGTTCCTGCCGCGGCAATCGCCGCGCTTGGTCACGAAATTATAGATGCCGCCGCGGCCCGCCGCGTCGCCGGGATACCAGTTCTGGATGGTCGAATATTTGATTTCGGCATCGTCAAGTGCGACCAGCTCGACCACGGCGGCGTGCAGCTGGTTTTCATCGCGCATCGGCGCCGTGCAGCCTTCGAGATAGCTCACATACGAGCCCTTGTCGGCGATGATCAGCGTGCGCTCGAATTGGCCGGTATTCTTCTCGTTGATGCGGAAATAGGTCGACAGCTCCATCGGGCAGCGAACGCCCGGCGGCACGTAGACAAACGAGCCGTCGGAAAACACTGCCGAATTGAGCGTGGCGAAGAAATTGTCACTGATCGGCACGACCGAGCCGAGATACTTCTTCACCAGCTCGGGATGTTCGTGCACGGCTTCCGAAATCGGCATGAACAGCACGCCGGCCTTGGCAAGCTCCGCCTTGAACGTCGTCGCCACCGAAACGGAATCGAACACCGCATCGACGGCTACACGGCCATAGCTGCCGCCCTCGCTCGCTTCACCGTCTTCGTCCATCGGCTTCTGGATACCAAGCAGCGCCTCGCGCTCCCGCAGCGGAATGCCGAGCTTTTCATAGGTGCGCAGGATCTCGGGATCGATCTCGTCGAGTGATTTCGGACCGTCTTTCTTCTTCGGTGCGGAGTAGTAATAGAGGTCCTGGTAATCGATCGGGCCGTACTCGACCCTGGCCCATTTCGGCTCGCGCATGGTCAGCCAGCGCTTGTAGGCATCGAGCCGCCAAGCCAGCATCCATTCGGGCTCGCTCTTCTTCGCCGAGATAAACCGGATCGTATCTTCGGAAAGGCCCTTCGGGGCCTTGTCGGATTCGATCAGCGTCTCAAAGCCATACTTATACTGATCGACGTCGATACTGCGGACCTGATCGACGGTCTCTTGTACTGCCGGCATTCGTCCCTCCGCTCACGGGGTCAAGGCCCGCGGGTTGGATCAAGTCGGTTATGGTTATTGTCAGTGCGCTGTCTATGCGATCACCCCAT
>JBAUGC010000667.1:0-8268 GCA_049679485.1 Xanthobacteraceae bacterium | reverse complement strand
CACGAACCGGCCGCCGATGAAGACCGCCATCGTGGTGGTACCGGCGCCCATATCGACGACCGCGGCGCCAAGATCGGCTTCGTCGTCAGCAAGGACGGAAAGGCCGGCAACGTACGGACTTGCAACCATGGCCTCGACGGCGAGATGACAGCGCTCGACCGCAAGCATCAGGTTGCGCGCAGCCGCGGTTTCGGTCGTCGCGACATGCATGTCGACGCCGAACCGCTCGCCCAGCATGCCGCGCGGATCGCGGATGCCGTTGCTGCCGTCGATCGAATAGCCGATCGGCAGCGAATGCAGCACGGCGCGACCGTCACGCATCGAGTGCCGATTGCCGGCCGCCAAGACCCGCGCGATATCGCCCTCGGAAACGGCAGAGCCCGGGATTTCCACTTCGGCGGCAAATGACTCGCTGCCAAGCCGGCCGGCCGAGATCGAAAGCACGACCGACTCAATCTCGACCGACGCCATCCGCTCGGCGCCGTCGACCGCCTGGCGAATGGCTTCTTCGGCCTGCGCCAGATTGACGACGCCGCCTGATTTGGTGCCGCGCGCAGCGGCATGGCCGAAGCCGACCACCTCGATAGCGTGGCTTCGCCGCGGCAGCACTTGTTGCGGCGGATGCGGCCGCAATCGTCCAATCACGCAGGCGATCTTGCTCGATCCAATATCGAGTGCGGCGACCAACGCGCTGCGCCGCGGCGAGATCGGCTTCATCTTTGGCGTCAAGCCGTAATGCAGCGCGCTCATGCGTCGCCCGCCTTTTTCTTCTTCTTGTCTTTGAAAGCGTCGTCACGGGCCTGTGCCGCTGCATCTGATAATCGCACGCTCACGCGATCAGGCAGCCGCAGATCCACTGCAACAATGTCGCGCGACAGGAGCTTTTTTTCACGATCGAGAGTCACCAAACGATCGAGCGCTTGGTCAACGTCGCCCTCCGGCAAACGCACGTCGATGCCGTTATTGAGCAGCAGATTCCAGCGCCGTTCGGCGACGAAAATCGAAGCGCGTAATTGCGTTTGGATGTCCGGATAACGGGCAATGACGGCGAGGAAATCCTTGGCCTGCCGCGCGGCGCCGCGGCCAACGACCATCGGCAGGCTGCGATAGCGATCCTCGACGAACGGTTCGAGGACGGTGCCGTCTTCGGCGATGACGCTGACGCGCCCATCTTTCTGCCAAAGCGCAAAGGCAAGGCGCTCGGTAACGGTGATCTGCAATCGGTCGGGATAGAGCTTGAGCACAGCAGCGTCGGCGATCCAGGGGTTCGCCAACAGCCGTGCTCGTGCCGCATCGGCGTCGAGGAACAACAGCGAGGCGCGACCCGTCACGCCGGCAATGGTGAGTATCTCTTCGCGGCTGACTTCCTTGGAGCCGGTCAGCGAAACCGCCGCGATGCGGAAGCCAACGGCATTGGCGACGCCGTCGCGAGCATCCTTCAGCCAACTGATGGTATCCGCCACATGACCGCCGGCGACGGCGCCATAACCTAATGTGGCAGCGAGCAATACGATCGATGCCGCAATGCCAACACCGGGCGCCGGCAGCGCCCGCACAAGGCGCAAACCCGAACGCCCGATGAAACGGTGCCTCTCCCAGCGATCAGGCGCCGACCAGGCAAACCGATGCATGCGGAATCGGCGAAAACGACTTCCGGCACGCCAACGACGCGGCTCGTCGACGAGCGGGCCGGCCCCTTCCGCCGCTTTTGGCCCCGACCGCATCAGCGGTTGATCGAGGCGTCCTCCACCATCCCTCGCACCAGCTCATCGAAAGTAATGCCCGCATGGGCGGCGAGCTCGGGCACGAGCGACGTTTCGGTCATGCCAGGCTGTGTATTAATCTCAAGGCAGACCAGCTTTCCCGTCCCCCGATCGTCGTAGCGAAAGTCCGCGCGGCTGACGCCGCGGCAGCCAAGAGCGCTATGGGCAGCCAAAGCGAGTCTGCGGACATCCTGGTAAACATTTGGTAAAATTTGCGCGGGCAGCACATGCCGGGAACCACCGGAGGCGTATTTGGCCTCGTAATCGTAGAATCGCGTCGCCGGCTCGATCTCGATGACATCCAGCGCCCGGTCGCCAAGGACGGCACAGGTCAGTTCCTTGCCCGGGATGTAGCGCTCGATCAGCACCTGTTCGCCGAACGCCCAGTCATCGCGATAAAGTTCCTGCGGCGGGTGCGGATGATCTTCCGTAACAATAAAAACCCCGACGCTCGAGCCTTCCGCGATCGGCTTGACGACATAGGGCGGCGGCATGAGGTGGCGTTTGCCGGCGTCAAATCGCGACGCCACTAAGTCTTTCGCGACCGGAATGTCGGCGGCGCGGAATAACGCCTTCGCATAGACCTTATGCATCGCGAGCGCGGAGGCGAGTACACCGGAATGGCTGTAAGGAATGCCGAGGATTTCCAGCACGCCCTGCAGCGTGCCGTCCTCGCCCGGCCGGCCATGGAGGACGTTGAGCGCAACGTCGGGCTTGGTCTCGGCAAGCACCGTCGCGACGTCACGCCCAGCGTCGATCGCGCTGACGCGATAACCGACGCGGCTGAGCGCGTCAGCGCAGGCTTTGCCCGAGCGCAACGAAACTTCGCGCTCCGCCGACCAGCCCCCCATCAGAACAGCAACGTGCTTGGCCATCGTTCAGCCAAAATGCGCCACCCGGCCCGCTCGGGCCGGATCGCTGATTCGCTGGCTCAGCAATAGAATCGACAAATGGCGAAAGGTCGAGAGTTTCAGCGGCCCGCTTCCGCCGGCACCGGAGCGCCCTCGTAGAGCCAGGACAGGCAGTCAAACAGGTGCGCCTCGTCCCAATCGGCTACCGTCGCATTGCGGACGTCTCGGGCAACGCTTTCGTCAAGGTGGTAGAAATCCCACAGCGAGCGGGATTCAAGCTGCACGCGCGCGGTCCGCAACAGCCGGGCCGCTTCAAAGCGGCGGAAGGCGGTGGCGAAATCGCCGCCGGTCGCGGCGATCAGTTCACCCAGGCACAGGCCATCCTCGATCGCCATGCCGGCGCCCTGCGCCAACGATTGCAGCGGTGCATGCGCAGCGTCGCCGAGGAGCACGATGCGGCCTTTGTGCCAATGACGAACCGGATCGCGATCGGCGACCGCGCGGCGCCAGCGCAAGTCCAGCATGCCAATTAACGCGCGCATGGTGGGGTGCATGTCGCGGTAGGTGTTTTCCAGTTCCGCACGATAGGACGCGGGGTCGCCCTTCTCCGCATGGCTTGCAGTGCGGAACACCGCGACGAGGTTAAACTCCGACCCATTACGAAGCGGATAGTGCACGATGTGAAGGCCTGGCCCGCCCCATAACGCGACGCAATCGCGCGCGACATCCGCCTTGAGCTCCGCCATCGGCACGATGGTACGGAATGCTACGTAACCGGTCGGCCGCGGCTCGCCATCACCGATCAACTTGGCGCGGAACAACGAGCGAAAGCCATCCGCTGCGACCAATGCGGCGCCGGAAAAGGCACGGCCGTCGGCGGTTTTCACCGAGACACTGTCGCTGTGCTCCTCGAAGCCGGTCACCATCGCATCAGCAACAAGCCCGACTGTGGCGCAGCGACGGCAGGCATCAAGCAGCACGTTATGCACGTCGATGCGGTGAACGACGATGTAGGGATACTTGAAGCGCGCCCGGAACGACGCGCCGGTGGGAACGCGGATCAGTTCCTTGCCAGTGAGCGCGTCCATCATCACCACGCCAACCGGCAAATCCGCAATGGCCATCACCTCCCCGCTCAAGCCGAGGCGATCGAAGACGTGGAAGACATTGGGACCGAACTGGATGCCGTAGCCGATGGCGCCGAATTGCGGACCGCCTTCGAGGACGCGCGCCGACAGTCCGCGACGCGCCAAGGCAAGCGCCGTGGTGAGCCCGCCGAGCCCGCCGCCGACTATGAGAATTGGGTCACTTGTTGACACGCCGCGAGACTAGCACTTTGGCGCTATTTCGCCACGCCGATCCGCTTGATCTCCCATTCAAGCTCGACGCCGGAATTTTCCTTGACCCGTTTGCCTACGGTCTCGCCCAGCGTCTCGATCTCGGACGCCGTCGCGTTGCCGAGATTGATCAGAAAGTTGGTGTGCATCTCGGAAACCTGAGCGCCACCGAACCGCAAACCGCGGCAGCCGGCGGCGTCGACAAGTTCCCACGCCTTTTGTCCGGGCGGATTCTTGAAGGTGGACCCCCCGGTGCGGGTCTTGATCGGCTGCGTCGCTTCGCGGGCTTCGGTGATCTTTTCCATTTCCGCGGCGATGACCCTTGAATCGCCGCGTTCGCCGCGAAAGGTTGCCTCGGTGAAAATGTAGTCGCCAGGCACACCGCAATGTCGATAGGCGAAATTCATGTCGCTGTTGTTCAGCGCGTGAATATTCCCGGCGCGATCGACAGCGTGCGCCCCGACTAGTGCGTCCTTGGTCTCCCGGCCGTAGGCTCCGCCGTTCATCCGCAGCGCGCCGCCGATGCTCCCGGGAATGCCGCGCAGGAACGATAATCCAGAGATGCCGGCTTCCTGTGCCGCACGCGCCACCTTGACGTCAGGCACCGCAGCACCTGCGCGCAGATCCGCGCCATCGATTGCAATCTCGCCGAAGCCGCGGCCCAGCCTGACAACGATTCCGGGCACGCCGCCGTCGCGCACAATCAAATTGGAGCCAAGACCGATGACGGTGACGGGAATGTCGACCGGCGCATGGCCGAGCAGATAAGCAAGGTCCTGCTCATCTTCGGGCATGAACAAAACCTGCGCCGGCCCGCCGACACGAAACCACGTCAGCTCGGCAAGCGGCTGGTTTGGCAACAGCCTGCCCCGGAGCGACGGCATCTTCGACCGCAAGTCTGCGGTGAGGTCGGGAAAATTCAAACGGCCGTCTCCACCGCCTTGTCGAGCCACGCGGCCAATACTTTTTGGCCGAGTTCTCTCGCCGCCGGCCCGAGCGTACGCGCTTGTTGACGCAGTTCGCGCGGATCGAGGCCGGCTTTGCTGAGTTCTACTGTGTGGCCGACCAGCCAGCTTTCGAAACGCGCCGGCTCCGTTTCCAAATGAAATTGCAGCCCGAGCTGCCAGGGGGTGCGCTCAAATGCCTGCACCGGGCAGTGCTGCGTTGATGCAAGCTGTGTGCACCCCGATGGCAGTTCGCAGTTGTCGCCGTGCCAATGCAATACGGGATTCGCATCGAGCGGCGCCAGCACGGATTTCCGGCCAGCGGGCGACAACGTTAGCGGTGCCCAGCCGATCTCCTTGACCAGGCCTGGCGCGACGCCAGCGCCAAGCGCCGCCGACATCATCTGCGCTCCGAGGCAAATGCCGAGCATTGGCTTGTCTGCCGCAAGGCGCGCCGCGATCGCTGCGATCTCATCGGCAATAAATGGATAGGCGTCGCGCTCGTAGACACCAATCGGGCCGCCGAGCACGATCAGCAGATCAGGCGCTAGCAGCGTTTCGATGTCGAACGGCTGGATCCCTGCGTCATGATAACGAACGCCATAGCCCCGCGAGGCGACCAGCGGACCGAGCAAGCCAAGATCCTCAAACGCGACATGACGAACCGCAAGGCAGATTTTAGTCATCGCGCGCCGGCTTTGTGAAGCATGAACGGCCTTGTTTGCGGATCAAGCTTTAGCCGCTGCCAATTCTCCCGGCAGCGCGTAGGCCCATTGCGTAATCGAACCGGCACCAAGGCAGACCACGTAGTCACCGGCCTTTGCCATTCCGGCGACCAACGCCGCGAGCTTCTCCGGACCGTCAAGTGCGATGACATGGCGATGGCCGCGCGTACGCAGGCCCTGCACCAGCGAATCGCGATCGGCGCCTTTGATCGGGGCTTCACCGGCGGGATAAACCTGCGCGACAATCACCGCATCGGCATCATTGAAGCAAGTGCAGAACTGCTCGAACAACGCGGCAAGCCGCGTGTAGCGATGCGGCTGCACCACGGCGATCACTTGCCCTTTAGTCGATTCACGGGCCGCTTTCAGCACGGCGGCAATCTCGACCGGATGATGCCCGTAATCATCGATGACGGTAACACCATTCCACATTCCGGTCCGAGTGAAACGCCGCCGCACGCCGCCGAAATTTGCAAGCCCTTCCTTGATCACAGAGTCGCTGACGCCGAGCTCGCGGGCGACCGTAATAGCCGCCGTGGCGTTGAGCGCGTTGTGCAGTCCCGGCATCGGCAGCGCGACATTTTGGATCTCGTGCCCGGAGCGTCCGGTGCGGTCGCGGAACAGAATGCTGAACAGCGAAGTCCCGCCGGCATGAGAGACATCGACCAGCCGCACATCGGCCTGGGGATTTTCGCCGTAGGTGATGACGCGCCTGTCCTCGATGCGGCCAACCAGGGCTTGCACCACCGGATGATCGGTACACATCACCGCGTATCCGTAGAACGGCACATTCTCGACAAAAGTGCCAAACGCGTCCTGCACCGCATCGAAGGTCTTGAAATGATCGAGGTGCTCCGGGTCAACATTGGTAACGATGGCGATATCTGCCGGGAGCTTGAGAAAGGTGCCGTCGGATTCGTCGGCCTCGACCACCATCCAGTCGCCGGCGCCCAGCCGGGCGTTGGTACCGTAGGCGTTGATGATGCCACCGTTGATCACGGTCGGATCGAAGCCGCCGGCATCGAGTAACGCCGCCACCATCGACGTGGTCGTGGTCTTGCCGTGCGTGCCGGCAATGGCGACGCAGCTTTTCAGCCGCATCAGCTCGGCCAGCATTTCGGCGCGGCGGACGACAGGCAAGCGCTGTGCGCGCGCTGCGACGAGTTCCGGATTATCCGGCTTGATCGCCGAGGAGACGACAACGACTGCGGCGCCGTTCAAATTCTCGGCTGAATGCCCGATTGCAATCCGCACCCCCTTGTCACGCAGCCGTTTGATGTTGGCGCTTTCGGCCTGATCGGAACCTTGCACGGCATAGCCGAGATTGACCATAACTTCCGCAATGCCGCTCATGCCAATGCCGCCGATGCCGACGAAATGCACCGGACCAATGTCGCGCGGCAATTTCATGAGTTCTCCCGATTTGTCCTGCCTGATCTCGCGCCGAGCATTCAAATTGGCTCTTCTAAATGCACGACGTGGATGGCTGGAACAAGTGCGGCCACGACCGGTAAATGATTGCGGAAATTAGTTCCTAAAATCGACTCCCGCCACCTTGAGAACCAAATCGGCGAGCCGATCGGCGGCGTCGAGCCTGCCCAACGACCGCGCCGCAACTGCCATGCCGGCGAGTCGCTGTGGTGCCGCCGCCAGCGCGGTGATTTCGTCGGCGAGCCGCCGCGGCGTGAATTGATCCTGCACCAACCGTATGGCGCCACCGGCTTTTTCCAGTACGCCGGCATTGGCGAATTGATCCTGATCGAGCGCGTGCGGTAGCGGCACGAGGATCGCCGGACGACCGATGGCCGAAAGCTCGGCGACGGTCGAGGCGCCGGAGCGGGCGATCACGAGATGGCAGGCCGCGATTCGCGCCGGCAGGTCGGAGAAGAACGGCGCGACTTCGAACGCAACCTTCAGTCTACCGTAAGCATCGCGCACACGGTCCAAATCTTCGGCGCGCGCCTGCTGAACAACGGCGAGGCGCAGACGAAGTGCCGGGTCCAGCAATTCGACTGCCGCCGGAGCCACATCCGCCATCACTCGCGCCCCCTGGCTGCCGCCGAAAATGATGAGCCGCAAAGGATCGGCCGAACCCGGATAGGGCGTTGCCGCCGCGGTCACAACCGAAGGCCGCACCGGGTTGCCGGTCAGCGTCGCCTTGGCCGCGAGTTTCGGATCGTTGCGGAATAAATCAGGGAACGATGTGCCGATCGCGGTGACGCGTGGTGCCAAGAGGCGATTGGCCCGGCCGATGACCGCATTGGCGTCATGAATCAATGTCGGCACGCCGCGCCACGCTGCTGCCAGCACCGGCGGAATGGTCGGATAGCCGCCAAAGCCGACGACCACAGCGGGCTTGAGCCGGCTGATCAACGCCCAAGCCTGCGCGACGCCGAAGCTAAGCATCGCAGCGGTTCTCGCCATGGCGAGCGGACCGCGTCCGCGAAGCGTAGCACTGGCAATGAGGTGAATTGTATCATCGGCAAACGCGCCGCCGCCCATGCCGCCCGCCCGCCGGTCGGTCGCAAGATGGACCGGAATGCCACGCTTCGTTAGCGCGGCCGCGAGCGCTTCGGCCGGGAACAAATGGCCGCCGGTCCCGCCGGCTGCGACGAGGATCGTCGCCCGGCGCGGCTTATCCATCACAC
>JBAUGC010000666.1:0-2118 GCA_049679485.1 Xanthobacteraceae bacterium | reverse complement strand
AGCTCGGCGACGAGTTCCGGATGATCGGCTTCGACGTAAATGCCGCCGGCACCGGTCTGCTCATGGGCCTCTTGGTGCGGTTCTTGGCCCGATTCATGGCTCGGTCCGTGTCCCATTTCCGGGCCGGCATCATGACCAAAGTGATGTGCCAGAACGTCGATCATCGCGGCCTTAAGCCTCGTTGCGTCGACATGGCGAAACTCGATCTCGGCCAGTTCCTCCAGACGATCGTGCATGAGCCAAGGGTGGTTCAGTGCGGCTTGCAGGATCAAGGCCTCTCGCCGCGGTATCGCCGTACGATGGCCGCGATGGAGCGGACCGGCTGCAAGATGCGGACTTGTCACCACGTAGGCCTCGTCGCGGCCGAAGGCGGCGCGGTTCGGCATCGGCCGCGATCCGGGCGCTCCGCGGCGTCCGCGTTCATCCCAGTTGCGCCGGCGATTGGCCGCTTCGGCCGAAGCAAAGAGTGCCCGCAGACGCGCGGCGAAGTCGGCCCGGTAATACCGGCGTACCGTCTCGTCCGCGACGGTGTTGGTAACCTCGATAAGACGCGCTTCGAAGGCAGCGCGGCGCTCGGGCGTCGTAAACGGCCCAGCCTCGGTCTCGCGCGCCCACAACATGTCGGCGAGCGGTCGCGCCGCGGACAGCACATCCTCGATGGCTTCGCGGCCACCCGAGCGGGCCAGATCGTCCGGGTCCTGGCCGTCGGGCAGCGCCGCAAGTTTCAGACTCTTACCCGGCTTGATCAGCGGCAAGGCCACATCGAGCGCGCGATAGGCCGCGCGCCGGCCGGCATCGTCGCCGTCGAAACAAAGGATCGGCTCATCGGCCATCCGCCACAGCAGGCCAAGCTGATCGGCGGTAAGCGCAGTGCCGAGCGGCGCGACGGTCGCCTCGAAGCCGGCGGTCACCATCGCGATAACGTCGATATAACCCTCGACCGCAATGACGCGCCCGCCTTCGTGAGCGGCTTTGCGCGCAGCCGCCACGTTGTAGAGCGTGGCGCCCTTGTGGAAGAGCGGCGTTTCCGGCGAGTTCAGATACTTCGCCGCGACTTCCTTTTCGAGCGCACGGCCGCCGAACGCAATCACTCGGCCGCGCCAGTCGGTAATGGGGAACATCACCCGGTCGCGGAAGCGGTCGTAAGGCACCGGAATGTCATCGCCTGCAACGAGCAGCCCCGTCTCCACCATATCCTCTACCGAGACCTTCGCCGCGCCGAGATGCTCCTTGAGCGCGTACTGCTCGGCAGACGCGTAGCCGAGGCGGAACTTCAGCTGCGTCGCGGAAGTGATGCCGCGATCGGCAAGATAGCCGCGACCCCGCGCCCCCGTGCGTGACGCCAAGCTCGCCTCGAAGAATTTTGCCGCCAGTTCGACGATGTCGTGGAGCGTATTTCTTCGCTCCTCGTGCGCCTGTGCCTCCTGGGTCATCACGGGCATCGGAACGCCGGCCTGCCCGGCCAGACGCTCGACCGCTTCCGGGAAGCTCACGCCTTCTGTCTGCATGACGAAGTCGAAAATGTTGCCGTTCTTTTGAGAGGAGAAGTCAAACCACATCGCCTTCTGGTCGTTCACGAAGAACGACGGCGTCTTCTCCTTATTGAAGGGGGACAGTCCCTTCCATTCGCGGCCCGCTTTGCGCAATTTCACGCGCTTTCCGACCACCTCAGATACGGGGAGTCGGGCGCGCAATTCATCAAGGAATTGGGGCGTGAATCGCATACCACTGATGCCCTTGGAGGCGCGAGTCTGGTTTAGACGATCGATCGGTGCGAATCGCGCCTAATAATCCTAATGATAGCGTCGCGGCGGGCCATTCGCTCGGCAGCGTCCTTTGAGGAGCACGATTCTAATGGTGAATTGCCGTTTTTCCGCGTTTTCCACAGCAGTGCCTGATTGAATCGGTTGCGCAAGAGTCAACATCGGAGAATGGCAATGTCGCAATTCTGCATCTGATGCGGCCAACCTAGCGAATACTCGATCCAATTGGCAGTCGGTAGCCAAGCAAACAGACTGGTAGCGCTTCCGCGCTACTACTTGCCGAATCAACACGCGCGGAACCCTGAGTTCCCGTCAGTTATCGATGAAATCCATCTTTGCAAAAAGTGTATGAGGT
>JBAUGC010000665.1:0-2861 GCA_049679485.1 Xanthobacteraceae bacterium | reverse complement strand
CGCGGGGGAATACGACCGTAAGCGGATAGCCGTTGGTCGCCGGCAGATCGGTAAAGTATTTGACGTAACCGCCCATGTAATCGTTGTTGTTCTGCATCAGCAGCACGTCGATCTTGTCGCGCTCCATGGCGCCGCGAACCGCCGCCCAGCGCCGTTCGAGCTCGGCCGTCGAAATTGGCGTCTGCAAGCGCTCGGAAAGCTGCTCCATGTCGTCATTCTCCTGCTTGCGTCCGCCAAGTCAGCGAATTCGCGGCCACATTGTTACCGCTACCCAGCCTCAGCGGCGGGGAGCAAAGCAGCCATATCTTCTTGTGCGAAGGCCTGGCAAGGCGTCGCGCGGCGCGCCGCGGTGGGCTAGTCTAGGAGCGGACCGCTTTTCGTAAAAATCGGGAGAATGCAATGCCTATCGATTTGTCGGCAGTGAATTGGGCCTTTGTCGGCTTGATGACTTTGTTGGCGTTCGTCGCGGCTTTGCTCGGCAGCCTCATTGCGTTTCGAAACCGCTTCCTCGGCGCTATCATTGCGGCGATCCTGTTCGCCGCAGGCTTTATTGCCTGGAACTACTATCCGCACGCCTTCGGCTACCCCATTATCAAGACTATTGGAATGGATGGCGTAGCGGGCTAATTGACGTTTGCGTCGGCGACGTTATGCGTAGTTGAGAATTTGCCGGGAGAACGGGAGTAGATATGAACAAGGTCTATGCGGACGCGAAATCCGCGTTGGCCGGGTTGCTCAAGGACGGAATGATGGTCATGGCCGGCGGGTTCGGCCTATGCGGCATTCCCGAAACCTTGATTCTGGCGATCCGCGATTCCGGGGTTAAAAATCTGACCGTCGTCTCCAACAATTGCGGGGTCGACGGCAAGGGTCTGGGCGTCCTTCTCGACACCCGGCAGATCAAGAAAATGATCGCCTCCTACGTGGGGGAGAACAAGACCTTCGCGCAGCAATATCTGGCGAACGAGCTCGAAATCGAATTCAACCCGCAGGGTACGCTCGCCGAGCGCATTCGCGCCGGCGGCGCCGGCGTTCCGGCGTTTTTCACCAAGACCGGGGTCGGCACGCTGATCGCGAAGGGCAAGGACGAACGCGAATTCGACGGCGAGCGTTACGTGATGGAGCGTGGCCTCGTTGCCGATCTTTCCATCGTCCACGCGTTCATAGCCGATACCGAAGGAAATCTCGTCTACCGCAAGACCGCGCGTAACTTTAATCCGGTAATGGCGACGGCAGGGAAAGTGACGGTCGCCGAGGTCGAACACCTGGTGCAGCCGGGGGATATCGAACCCGACCACATCATCACGCCCGGCATCTATGTGCAGCGCATTGTGCACGTATCCGACCCGACCAAACACATCGAGCAACGTACGGTCCGCAAGCGCGAAAAATCCGACGCGCCGGCCGGAGCAGGAGTGGAAGTCTAATGCCTTGGACCCGCGACCAGATGGCGGCGCGCGCCGCCAAAGACCTGCGTGACGGCTTCTACGTCAATCTCGGCATCGGCATCCCGACATTGGTGTCGAACTTCATCCCGGACGGGATGAGCGTGCAGCTGCAATCCGAGAACGGCATGCTCGGCACCGGGCCGTTTCCGTTCGAGGGCGAGGAAGACGCTGACCTGATCAATGCCGGCAAGCAGACCGTGACCGAACTGCCGACCACCAGCTATTTCAGCTCGGCGGATTCGTTTGCCATGATCCGCGGCGGCCACATCGATATCGCGATCCTTGGCGCGATGCAGGTGGCGGAAAATGGCGACCTCGCCAACTGGATGATCCCCGGGAAAATGGTCAAGGGCATGGGCGGCGCCATGGATCTGGTCGGCGGCGTCAAGAAGGTCGTCGTCGTCATGGAGCACTCGGCCAAGAACGAGGCCAAGCTGCTGCATCAGTGCACGTTGCCGCTCACCGGCGCCGGCGTGGTCGACATGGTGATCACCGACCTAGGCGTGTTCACCGTCGATCGCAAGGGCGGCGGCATGACGCTGATCGAGCTTGCTCCCGACGTGACGCTTGATGACATCAAGGCCAAAACCGAGGCGAGCTACAAAGTCGCCAATACCATCAAGCACTGATCGCACAGCAGCGTTGCGCGGCGGCTTATTCCGCTTCGCGTGCGATCTTCTCCTGGATCGGTCGCCAGGTTGTTTGCTGTGAGTGGATGAACGCGGTCGCGTCATCGGGAGTCCTGTAGCGCGGGAAGGCGCCATTCAGCGCCATTTTAGCGATGACGTCCTTGTCCTCCAGAGCCGTGCGCAAGTCGGCGGAGACCTTGAGGATAATCGGAACCGGCGTGCCGACCGGGGCCAACAACACGCCCCAGCCGACGACGAAGAAATCCGGCAGAGTTTCGGCGACGGTGGGCAGGCTCTCCATCCCCGGCATGCGCTCCGACCAGGTGGAGGCGAGCATCTTGATGATGCCTCCCTGCATGGCGCCGGCGAGACCCGCGTAGCCGTCGAGTATGATGTTGACCCGATTGCCGATGACATCGCCCATCGCCTCCGCCGGACCGCCGGCATAAGGCACCAGCCGCAACTTCACGTCGGCGCGCGCTTCCAGTAATTCCATCGCCAGATGCGTGAGGCGCCCGCGTCCGGTCGAAGCATAGGACAGTTCGTTCGGTCTCTGTTTGGCCTGTGCGATCAATTCCGGAATCGAGTTGATGCCGGCCTTCGGCGACGCGGCGATGAACAGCGGTTCCTGCAGGACAAGGCCGACTACGGCAAAATCGCGCGGCACCTCGGCCGGCAAGTTCGGCGCGACACCCGGCCCACCACGCAGCGCCAGGAATACGGACGCTGCGGCGATGTAGAAGGTATAACCGTCGGCGGGCGCGCTTGCGGCCACGCGGGCCGA
>JBAUGC010000664.1:0-1902 GCA_049679485.1 Xanthobacteraceae bacterium | reverse complement strand
CCTGCAGCATCGTTGCCGCCGATCGCAAGATGATCCGTTATCACTCACGTCGGCCGCCCGATACCGAGCTGCGCGCCCGGCTGCGCGATCTTGCCAATCAACGGCGCCGGTTCGGCTATCGCCGGCTCTTCATTCTGCTGCGGGACCAGGGCGAGCCATCCGGTGTCAACCGCATCTACCGGCTCTATCGCGAGGAGGGACTGGCTGTGCGCAAACGCAAAGGTCGCCGCAAGGCGGTGGGAACCCGTGCGCCTATTCTCGTTGAAGCCAAGCCAAATGCCCGGTGGTCGCTCGACTTCGTCCACGACCAGCTCGCCTGTGGCCGCCGCTTCCGTATTCTCAACATTGTCGATGACGTGACGCGGGAGTGCCTGGCAGCGATCCCCGACACTTCGATCTCCGGCAAGCGGGTTGCCCGCGAACTCACCTCACTCATCGCGTGGCGCGGCAAGCCGCGGATGATCGTGTCTGACAACGGCACCGAGTTCACCTCGAATGCGATCTTGCGCTGGAGCAAAGAGCATCAGGTGGAATGGCACTACATCGCACCCGGCAAGCCGATGCAGAACGGCTATATCGAATCCTTCAACGGCCGCATGCGTGACGAACTTCTCAACGAGAGCCTGTTTCTCGACCACGACCAGGCTCGGCAAATTGTCGTTGCCTGGGTCGCCGACTACAACACAACCAGACCGCATTCCTCGCTCAATTACAGGACACCGGCGGCCTATGCCGATCATCTCACCGCAACCGGCCATCGCGCTGCGCTACCTGATGGCTCCGCGCGCTGTCCGGTTGCTCACACCGCGCCGAAGGGCGTATCAACAGCCGAGGCTCTAATCGCCGCTGGATGAAAGTTCAGTGGCAGGTCAGCGCTCGCAGGCGGAAACCGCATGAGCTGGCCATATTTCCTGTTCATGAATGCCCTCGGCGGAATTTGTTGGGTCCTACTGTTAGGAGGGGGCGCCTATTGGTTTGGCGAGCAGATGAAACGCGTGGCTGGACCAGTCGAATTCCTGCTGCTCATCCTGGCGATTGGTCTAGCGGTCGGTGGCATCATCTTTTTTCGCTACCATGAGAAGGAATTAGTGCAGCGCGCGGAGAGTGCCATTCCCGGGCCGCTTTTGGTCGCCCCGGCAGGTGCAAGCGGCGTTGCGGATGCCCTAATCGCCCTAGCGCCGGCTCAATCACCCCTTTTCATCGAATCAGATCGAGAATGCGCGCGACCGCCAGATGAGGCGCAAGGGCGATCTCCTTGGTGGCGGCGGAGGAGGTCTCGGTCGCAAGCGGAAGCGTGAGCGTCGTTGCCCCAGGGGCCACGCCGAACCGCGCGGGTGTAAGGGAGATCCGCATCTTTTCAGCCAAAGTTCCCGTCTTTGGTTGGTGGATATTACCCACCGCAAAGGAGAACACTATGGACGAACATCTCACTTTTTTAGAGCGTTGAACAAGACATTCTGGTTAGGTGGCGAATTCTTCGTCAAAGGTGCACGCCCAAGTATCCTGCAACTACAACTACTACGACCACGACGCCGATAATGTAAAAAATGTTCATTGCTCACTCCCACCGGACGCATGCGCGACTTTAACTTGCAAGCATTGCGCCGTCATCAGGAACGCCTTGGTGGAAGGTAAGTTCCAACCCCGAGCGGACATGCACGGAGGCCGGGCGCTATCCAATTCCGAGCATAGCTGATTGTTGAGCACGGTGTCCTGATTTTACGGGAACTACTCGTT
This sequence comes from Xanthobacteraceae bacterium, assembly GCA_049679485.1. Taxonomy (GTDB): domain Bacteria; phylum Pseudomonadota; class Alphaproteobacteria; order Rhizobiales; family Xanthobacteraceae; genus BOG-931. The sequence goes on along the minus strand of JBAUGC010000664.1, from coordinate 165 downwards.
AAAGGAAAGCTTGTGTCCCCGTACGAAAGAATATTTGGGGACGTATTATGCCGAGAGCCTCGGAGTACTGGTCCTATGTTCGAGAGTGCGAGCATTGGGCGACGAAAACTGCTGACGGACAGGACCGCAAAATCTTCTTTGATATGGCGAAGGCCTGGGCGGAGT
>JBAUGC010000663.1:0-18432 GCA_049679485.1 Xanthobacteraceae bacterium | reverse complement strand
TGCGGGCCGGCGAGATGTTGGCGCTTATCGGCCCTAACGGCGCAGGCAAGAGCACGTGCTTCAATATGATCAACGGCCAACTCGCGCCGAGCGCCGGACTTGTCCGCATTTTCGGCCGCGACGTGACCGGCGCGGCCGTGCGCGACATCTGGCGGCTGGGCGTTGGGCGTACGTTCCAGATCGCGGCGACCTTCGCCTCAATGACTGTCGCCGAGAATGTTCAGGCCGCACTGCTGTCACACCGGGGCTATTGGACCACATTTCGGTGGGCCGCGCGTTACTATTCGCGGGAGGCCAGTGATCTTCTCACGTTGGTCGGCATGGCGGATCAATCGGACCGCAGTTGCGGCGAACTCGCTTATGGCGATGTTAAACGCCTAGAGCTCGCCGTCGCGCTTGCCAACTTTCCGAAGCTCCTGTTGATGGACGAGCCCGCCGCCGGGATGGCGCCTGGAGAGCGCGGCGCTCTCATGTCACTTGTCGCCCGGATCGCTCGCGAGCGTGCGATTGGCGTGCTCTTCACCGAGCACGATATGGACGCTGTCTTCGGCCACGCCGATCGTATACTCGTGCTTAATCGGGGCGTCCTTATTGCCGAAGGTCCGCCCGCGGCGGTGCGTGCCAATGCGGAGGTGCAGGCCGTCTATCTCGGCGCCGGCTCGCTTTTTGGAGCTTCGCATTGAACGCCTCGCGGCCAAAGCTCGCCGTCAACGGCCTCAACGCCGCGTATGGGCGGGCACATATTCTTTTCGACATCGCGCTGGACGTTCGCGCTGGCGAGGCCGTGGCGCTGGTCGGACGCAACGGCGCCGGCAAATCGACCACCTTGCGGTCCATTCTCGGCCTCGTCGCCAATTGCGAAGGTGAGATTGTTTTCAACGGCACGCCAGTATCACATCTTCCCGCACACGAACGCGTTCGGCGCGGGCTCGGTTATGTGCCGGAGGACCGCCGCATCTTCTCCGACCTGACCGTCGACGACAACCTGGAGGTTGGCCGCCAAAACCGGCGCCAAGACGCGCCACAATGGACACGAGAGCGATTGTTCGAGATCTTTCCTAATCTGAGGGAGTTGCGCAATCGGCTTGGCGGCCGCATGTCGGGCGGCGAGCAGCAAATGCTCGCCATCGCGCGAACCCTGATGGGTAACCCGTCCCTCGTATTGCTTGATGAGCCCTCCGAAGGCTTGGCGCCGAAAATCGTCGAGCAGATGGTCGATGCCATCGTGGTGATGAAACGAGAAGGCCTGAGCCTTTTACTCAGTGAGCAGAATATTCGCTTCGCGCGGCTCGTGGCCGATCGTGTGTGCGTCATAGAGAAGGGATGCATTCGCTTCTTTGGCACGAACGCTGAATACGACGCGCGCCCGGATATTCGTGACGCCTATTTGGCGCTCTGAAGGCCTCTAGGATCGATGTGTAAAGCCAGGTTAGCCGGGAACTAAAAATGAAAGCGATGGAAGCGCCCGCCGAAGGTCCGCGCGCTGAGGAGTACTTCCTCGACGAGCAGATTGGATTCGTCCTGCGCTTGGCGCAGCAGCGCCACACGACCATTTTCGCCTCGCTGATGATTGAGGGCCTGACGCCGACGCAATGGGCGGCACTGGCCAAGTTGAAAGAGATCGGTCCGTCGTCGCAGAATCTGCTTGGCCGATTGACGGCGATGGATGGTGCAACGATCAAGGGTGTAATCGATCGTCTTACCAGGCGCGGCTTCACGAGTACCAGGCCGGATCCCGTCGACGGCCGCCGTCTCCTTGTCGCGCTGACCGGACGAGGTGAGGCTCTGTATGAGCGAGCCAAATCGATGGCCGAGCAAATCACTGAACAGACGCTGGCGCCGTTAAACGCGAGCGAACGCGCCGAGCTCTTGGCGCTATTGGCAAAACTGACCTAAACGGCAAGCCACGCTACGGCAGCCGTCATCCGGTGACGATAGTGGGGACCTTGGTAGCCGGCGGCGTATTGCGGCTTCGATGAGAGCGCACGACACCGTCGATCACCGTCATGCCGACGCCGGGAAGATCGCCGAGTTGAACGCTGTCGAGCAAGTCGTTGCCGGCCGAATGCTGAGCGCGGTCGAGAAAGACGAAATCGGCGGCACGGCCGACTTCGATCAAGCCGCAGTCGAGAGCACGGAACCTCGCGGTGTTGCCAGTCGCAAAGCAGAACGCCGTTTCGGCTGAAATTTCACCAAGCGAAGCCAGCATCGAAATCATCCGCAGGATTCCCAGCGGCTGGACACCGGACCCGGCCGGGGCGTCGGTGCCGAGGATCACGCGGTCAAGTTGTTTCAATTCTTTGGCCGTTCGCAACGTCACCAGCGCGGCACGTTCATTGCCGTTGTGCACCAATTCCAGGGCGCGTGCGCACTGCTCGCAAAGGCATCGAATCTGGTCGTCCGGCAAGGCGGTATGGCCCCCGTTGATATGGCCGATCACGTCGGTGTCAGCCTCCAGCACGACATCCTTGTCGATGAGGCCGGAGCCGGGAATCGAAGGGCCGCCGGTATGGATCGTGCTGTTGATCCCATACTTGCGCGCCCACGCGACCATCTTGCGCGCGGTCGGGCCGTCCTTCACGCCGCCAAGTCCGACCTCACCGAGATAGCGGATGCCGGCAGCGGCAAGTTCCGCAAAGTCTTTTTCCTCCATACCCGGCTCAATCACGGGCGCGCCGGCATGGACCTTCACGCCGCTGACCCGGAAGCTTGAAAAGCAGCGCTGCGCCGTGATCGCCATTGCCTTAAGGCCGACAACGTCGCGCGGGCGGCCGGGCGTGTGCACCTCGCCGGCTGAGATCATCGTCGTGATGCCGCCATGCAGGCAGGAATCGATCCAGCCGAGCTGGTTCTGGCGCGGCGTCCAGTCGCCGGCAACAGGATGGACATGACTATCGATCAACCCGGGCGCCAGCGCCACGCCATTCGCGTCAATCGTCGTGGTGGCGGTGGAACAGTCGATGTCACTGGCGCGGCCGATTGCGGCGATGCGGCCGTCGACCGCAACAACACAGTCGGCGTCCAGAATAGGCCGCGCCAGATCGCCGCTCAGCATCAAGCCGATATTCCTGATGACGAGTTTGCTAGGACCGGCTGCTGCTGCTTCCTCGTGCGCCATGTTGTGATCTCCGCGTAGCCAAGGCACCCTGACACGTGCGCCAACAATAGCCCAAGATTCGGTTAGCAAACGACCACTCGATCCCGTTGTGCGGGATCGAGCAGGGTGCCGTTGAAGCCGTTAGCGGAAAAAGCGGATCAGGCGATGTCGCTCGATTCAATCTTTTTGACGCCAGCCGCCGTCATGTCTTTCCAGGCCGCAGCTATCGATCCGTTGATATCGATGCCGCGGCAGGCATCGTCCACTACATAGACGTTCAAACCGGCGTGGCGCGCATCGATCGCCGTCCAGGCGACGCAGAAATCGGTGGCGAGGCCGGTGATAAAGACCGTGTCGATCTTGCGCTCCTTAAGATAGCCCGCCAATCCGGTGCGGGTTTCCTTGTCCGCTTCCAGGAAAGCCGAGTAACTGTCGACGTCGTTATGGAAGCCTTTGCGGATGATAAGTTCGGCCTGTGGAATATTAATGTCCTTGGCAATTTGCGCGCCTTCGGTCCCTTGGACGCAATGATCCGGCCACAGCACCTGGTTGCCATAAGCGAGCTTGATCATTTCGAACGGCTTTTTGCCTTCATGACTCGACGCAAATGAGACGTGGTGCGCCGTATGCCAATCCTGCGTCATCACCACGTTTTCAAAACTCTTGGCGATGCGGTTGATGACGGGGATTACTTGATCGCCGTCTTTAACGGCGAGGCTGCCGCCGGGTAGAAAGCAATTCTGCACATCGACCACGATCAATGCGCTCGATGGACCGGGTTTGATTTGGTCCGCCGCGAACGCCACGCCCGCTCGTCCGAGCGTTGCTTGCGCCAGCGCCATGCCGGCAAGACCGAATAAAACTTCGCGCCGTTGCACATACGCCATGTTTCCCTCCCTCGGATTGAATTCCGGATAAATGATTGAAGCGCACATGCTGGTGCTTCCGCAATAGCTGCTCCACGTGTGTGCCGAGGCGCGAACTCCACCTGCTGGGAAAGGCTTCGTCGGCGAGCTTGCAAAGGTAATTTCATGACCGATGGCGACACCAGCCGACGACGGTCACGCGGCAGTGGAACAAAACCCGGCTTTGGCGTTGCGGCGCCAATAGTTTAGTATTTAGGTTAGTAAACCTGACCTAAGTTTATTGAAATCCGATTACAGCGGACACTGCTGACGAGCGCCATGAGGCGGACACGGCCTAGCCTCGACCGATGACATCCATAGTTTTGTCGGCTGATCCAATAAAATTGGGAAAAATAAGCTGTTGCAAAGCGATAGGCCGTATCGTGAGCGCAAAAGCGACCCCACGGCGTGCGCTCAAAACGCGTCGCTTGACCGCGCGTCCAAAATTAGTATCGTGTTTAGTAATAAGCAAACTGAACATCGCGCCTGGAGGCAACGACAAGGAGACGCTCGGCAGCCAAAGTGCTCGGCCGCGGCCCATCTTTGAACCACAGCCTTTAGCCCGCTCGGGGCTTCGATGCTTGAAACGTCTCCGGCCGAGGGCGCTCCGGAAACGATCGTTCAAGAGAGGAAAGCACATGCGAAAATCCGGAATTGCGAGATGGCCGAGATGGGTTGGCGGAGCGCTTGCCCTCTTCGCCGGCGTGGCGTTGACCGGCATGGCAAGCCAGCCGGCCGCGGCTCAGGGCAAACAATTGACTCTGTGCTGGGCCGCGTGGGACCCCGCGAATGCACTCGTGGAACTGGGCAAGGACTTCACCAAGGAGTCCGGCATCGAGATGAAATACGAATTCGTCCCGTGGACGAGCTATGCCGACAGGTTCCTCAACGAACTTAATTCGCATGGCAAACTGTGCGACCTGATCATCGGCGACAGCCAATGGATCGGCGGCGCGGCGGAGAACCATTGGTACGTCAAGCTCAACGATTTCTTTGCCAAAGAGCACATCACCATGGCCGACTTCGTACCGGCGACCGTGCTTGGCTATTCGGAGTGGCCCAAGAACACGCCGAACTACTGGGCGCTGCCTGCAATGGCCGATGCGGTCGGCTGGACTTATCGCAAAGACTGGTTCGCGCGGCCGGAGATTCAGGCCGAGTTCAAGAAGAAGTATGCGCGCGATCTTGCGCCGCCAAAGACTTATGAAGAACTCAAGCAGATTGCCGAGTTCTTCCAAGGCCGCGAGATCGACGGCAAGAAAGTGTACGGCGCCTACATCTTCACCGAGCGCGGCTCGGAAGGCATCACCATGGGCGTGACCAACGTCCTCTACAATTACGGCTTCGATTACGAAAACCCGAAGAAGCCCTATCAGATGCAGGGCTTCGTCAATTCGCCCGATGCCGTCAAAGGGCTGGAGTTCTATAAATCCTTGTACAAGTGCTGCACCGCTCCGGGCATGACCAACGCCTACATGCAAGAAGGCCTCGATGCCTTCAAATCCGGCCAGGTGGCGATGCAGATGAACTGGTTCGCCTTCTTCCCCGGCCTCTATAAGGATCCGAATGTCGGCGGCGACAAGATCGGCTTCTTCGTCAATCCGGCCGGTCCGAAGGGTCACTTCACGCAGCTTGGCGGCCAGGGCATCTCGGTGGTCGCGACCTCCGACCACCAGGACGATGCTCTCCGCTACATAAAGTGGTTCGCCCAGCCGAAAGTGCAGCAGAAGTGGTGGGAGATCGGCGGCTATTCAGCCCTGAAGGCGGTCGTCGATGCGCCCGGCTTCCCCAAGAGTGCGCCGTTTGCTCCGCAATTCCTGGAATCGATGGCGATTGTGAAGGACTTCTGGGCTGAGCCGTCTTACGCGCAGCTTCTCCTCGACATGCAGAAGCGGGTGCACGACTACGTCGTTGCCGACAAAGGCACGGCGCAGCAGGCGCTCGACGCGATGGTCAAGGATTGGACCAAGGTCTTCAAGGAGCAGGGCAAGACGGTCGCGTCTGAGTAGGCGCCGGGCTTTGCTCGATCGACGCTCCGCAAATGGTCTCCCCGGTGATATCGTCCGGGGAGCCCAGCCAACGCGACAACCCACAATGACTGCAATTATCAACCCCGACGCCCCCGTCGATCGTATCGGTGCACAGACGACCTTTCATGTCGCCAAGCGCGTGCGCGGCTTGTCGGATCGCAGCATCGCGTGGTTGTTCGTCACACCGACAATCGGGCTTCTCCTTGCGATCAATATTTTTCCGTTGATCTGGATGATCCGGCTGTCGTTCACCAGCCTCAACTTGAGCATGTCGTACCTGCCGTTGCGATTTGTCGGTATCGACCATTATTCCGACATTCTCAGTGACGAGGATATGTGGATTCGCCTGCAAAAGACGGCGCAGTTTGTTATTTCGACAGTCGTGTTGCAGGTCGTCATCGGTTTCGGCCTGGCGCTCCTTATCAATCGCCAGTTCCGATCGCACAGTTTCTGGACGACCATCATTCTGTTGCCGATGATGCTGTCGCCCGCTGTGGTCGGCAATTTCTGGACGCTGCTGCTCCAACCCCAGATCGGTCCGTTCAATTATGTGATCAGTCTGTTTACCGGCATTCCGCCAAGCTCATTTTCCATGACTGGAGAAGTCGCGCTGGCGCCGTGGACGATCGTTATGGTCGATACTTGGATGTGGGCGCCTTACGTGATGCTGATCTGTCTCGCCGGCCTTCGCTCGATTCCAGATTACATCTATGAAGCCGCGGAGGTCGACCGTGCCTCAGCCTGGCGCCAGTTCTGGTCAATTACGCTGCCGATGGCCATGCCGTTCTTGATGCTGGCGGTGCTGTTCCGCGCGATCGAGAACTTCAAGATGTTCGACATGGTCAATTTGCTCACGTCCGGAGGACCAGGCTCGACGACTGAGCTGGTCTCCATCACCTTGAAGCGGGCCGCTTTCGAGAAGTGGCGTACGGGTTACTCCTCCGCGCTCGCTATCATTCTGTTCGTGACGGTCTTCGGTGCCGCGAACATTTACGTTAAAGCGCTGAACCGGGTGAAGCAGCGATGACGGCCGCCGCCAAATCCACCGCCCATTCCATCGTCGAGGCTTCGCCGCGGGTTAAGACGTTTGCCGGGGCCGTCGTCATTATTTACGCGGTCATTGCCATTTTACCACTGCTGTGGATCGCGGCGACCGCGTTCAAATCGCAAAGCGACGCGATCGCGTATCCGCCCAAGATGATCTTCCAGCCGACGCTGGAGGGCTACGTCAATCTGTTCACCGTCCGCACACGGCAGACGCCGGATTTCATCGCCAGCCTGCCGCCGGCCACAGCCTGGTATGACAGGCTGGTGCGCAAGCACGATATGGTGATTGCCGGACCGTCGAAGGTGGTGCCCCGTTTTATCAATTCGCTGGTGATCGGCTTTGGTTCGACGTTTCTGGCGGTGCTCCTCGGCACACTCGCGGCTTACGCCTTTTCCCGCTTTCGCATTCCCCTGGCCGACGATTTGCTCTTCTTCATCCTGTCAACGCGAATGATGCCACCGGTGGCGGTCGCCATTCCGATCTATCTCATGTACCGGCAGCTTAACCTCACCGATACTTGGACCGGCATGATTCTGCTCTACACGGCGGTCAATGTTTCACTCGCGGTGTGGCTGCTGAAAGGGTTTATCGATGAAATTCCGCGTGAGTACGAGGAAGCCGCGCTAGTCGATGGCTACACGCGGCTGCAGGCGCTGCGCAAAGTTGTGCTGCCGCAAGCGGTGACCGGCATTGCCGCGACCGCGATCTTCTGTCTGATCTTTGCATGGAACGAGTATGCCTTTGCCGTCCTGCTGACCAGCGGGGATGCTCAGACCATGCCGCCGTTCATACCGTTTATCATTGGCGAGGGCGGCCAGGATTGGCCGGCGGTTGCCGCGGCGACCACGCTGTTCGTCATCCCGATTGTCCTGTTCACGATCCTGCTTCGACGGCATTTGTTGCGCGGTATCACCTTCGGAGCGGTGCGCAAATGAACAGCGACGCGACGATCGGTGCCGGCGGACTTGCTCGTTGGTTCCGCCGCGGACCGTGCGAAAACGGCGCCATGACGCTAATTGCGGCGGGCATCGTTATGCTGGTGCAGCCCTGGTCGATCGATCTCTACGGCTATTCGTTCGTGACCATCCTCGTCGGCACGTTCGGATATGTCGCCGTGAGCCACTTTCCGGAATAGGGAGCGGGGCTAATGGCACAAATCGGTGTGGAAAGCCTGCGCAAGTCGTTCGATCAATTTACGGCGGTGCAGGATTCGAATTTCACGATCGAGAATGGCGTCTTCTTTGCGCTGCTCGGACCTTCCGGTTGCGGCAAGACGACGACGCTTCGCATGATCGCGGGTCTCGAACTCCCGACCAATGGGCGCATATTGCTCGACGGCGAGGACGTCACTTTCCGACGCGCCGCTGAACGCGACATCGCCTTCGTGTTTCAGCTTTTTGCGCTCTACCCGCACATGAACGTAGAGCAGAACATCGGCTTTCCGCTCAAATGTCAGGGTATGCCGCGTCGCGACGCCCGTGAGCGAATCATGGAGACCGCCCGGCTGTTGCGTATCGAGCACCTGTTATCGAGCAAGACGTCAAAATTGTCCGGCGGAGATCGGCAGCGCGTTGCGCTCGGGCGCGCCATGGTACGGCGTCCGAAAGCGTTCCTGATGGACGAGCCGTTGGGCGCGCTTGACGCTGAATTCCGCCAGCTAATGTGTGGCGAATTGCGCGATTTGCACGAGCGCATATCGGCCACCACAGTTTACGTTACGCACGATCAGCATGAAGCCATGTCAATGGCCGATCGGATCGCTGTCATGAACGCCGGCAGGATCGAGCAGATCGGGTCGCCGCAGGAGATTTACGATCGGCCTGCGAGCATATTCGTGGCCGATTTCATCGGTTCGCCGCCGATGAACTTCTTGCACTTTGATGCCGGGCTGCATTCCGGCGACCGCAGCATCAAGTTTCGCGACGCAATTATTGCCGTGCCCGAAATACGGGAAGATCGGCCCGTTGGGCCACTGGTGTTGGGTGCTCGTCCCGAGCACATCCGGTTCTCGGATGCCGCGCCCGTGCGCGGGCGCGTATTCGGGGCCGAGTATTTGGGGACCACGCAGATCGTCACCGTCGAGACCGAACAGGGGCAGATCAAAGCGCGACTGCCTTCAAGCACGTCCGTGCAAGTCGGTGACACGGTGGGCGTTACATTCCGGTCCGATTGTTTGGCCCTGTTTGACGCGAAATCCGGTTCGGCGATCCGGACGGAAAGCCATGGGAGCGTTGGCCATGGCTAATGTCGTTTTGCGGCACGTCAGCAAGCGCTTCGGTCAAAATGAGGCGGTCCGCGATCTGTCGCTGGCTATCAATCATGGTGAGTTTGTCGTTTTGCTGGGACCGAGCGGTGCAGGCAAAACAACGACGCTGCGTCTCATCACTGGTCTTGAGCGTCCCGACGCCGGTTCGATCTCGATTAACGGGCGCGACGTGACGATCGATCCGCCGGGAACGCGGGACATTGCTTTCGTGTTTCAACAATATTCGCTTTATCCGCATCTTACCGTTTATGACAATCTCGCCTTTCCGCTGCGCTCGCCGGCGCGTCGCCTTCCCGAAGCGGCGATCCGAAAGCGCGTCGGGCAAACGGCGGAGCTATTGCACATCACCGGCAAGCTCGGCAATCGGGCGACGCGTCTGTCCGGCGGCGAAATGCAGCGAGTGGCTATTGGGCGGGCGTTGGTTCGCGATCCGGCCATCTACCTCATGGATGAGCCGCTGTCTTCGCTCGACGCCAAATTGCGGGCCGAACTGCGTCTCGAATTAAAGCGTATCCAGGTCGAGCTGGGTGCGACCATCCTGTATGTGACACACGATCAAATCGAGGCCATGACCATGGCGTCGCGCATCGGCGTCATCAAGGATGGCGTGCTCCTTCAACTCGGCACGCCGCGCGAAATTTACGAAAAACCTGGCGACCAGTACGTCGCCTCGCGCCTCGGTACGCCGCAGATCAATTTCCTGCCCGCCAGACTTGTGCCTGAGGCCGCGATGCCGGCCGGCACCAGCACCGTCGGCATCCGCACCGAACACCTTCGGATCGCGGTGGTAAATGGCGGCGGGATTATCGGCCGGATCCATCGCATCGAGCACCTCGGCGACCAGAATCACATTCACCTTGAATACCGGGGCCAAATGCTGGTGACGCTCGCCGACCCGAATCAGCCGCTGCAAGCCGGTCAAGACGTCGAACTACAACTTTTACAACCGCTCTATTTCGATGCGGCCGGCCGCCGCATCACGGCCACGGTTCATTGAGGATGAGCCCGATGTCTGTGCAACCTGAGACACTCAAGTCCCTTGTGAAGGCGGCTGCGGAACAGGTGATTGCCTCAGCGCCGGAACTTACCGCCCTCGACCAGGCAATCGGCGATGGCGACCACGGCGCCAACATGAAGCGTGGGTTCGAAGCGGTGTTGGGCAAACTAGACGCAATCGGCGCGCAACCGCTCGACGAGGCGCTCAAGACCATCGGCAAAACGCTGGTGATGACGGTCGGCGGCGCTTCCGGACCGCTTTACGGCACCTTCTTCATGGCCGCCGGCGATGCGTTGTCGCAGAGCCGAAGTTTACCTGAAGACATGGCCGAAGTTTTTGCCCGTGCGGTTGGCGCGGTCAGCGCGCGGGGCCGCTCGCAAGCCGGCGAGAAGACGATGCTCGACGTCTTGTTCCCGGTGCTGGAGACATTGCACGCCGAAGCTGGAAATCCCGATTTGCTTGATCGCGTTCGCGTGACTGCGAGCGAAGCGGTCAAACGGACCGTGCCGATGCAAGCAACAAAGGGGCGGGCGGCGTTTCTCGGTGCGCGTAGCGTCGGGCATGTCGACCCTGGCGCGCGGTCGAGCTGCGTCCTCTTACACGCTGTGTGCAACACCCTGGAGGCGCGGCAATGAACGACACGGTCGGCATTGTCATTGTGTCGCACTCCAGGGATATCGCCAAAGGCACCGCTGACATGGTTCGGCAGATGGTCGGCAACGAGGTCAAGGTGGCGTTCTGCGGTGGAAACCCCGACGGCGGCCTTGGGACCAGCGTGTCTTTGATCATCGACGCCATCAACAATGCTTGGTCGCCGAAAGGGGTCGCGATACTGGTTGACCTCGGTGGTGCGGAAACAAACAGCGAGATGGCCGTCGAGATGTTGCAGCCGGAGCAACGAAATTTAGTCGTCGTATGCAATGCACCGATTGTCGAGGGCGCCGTCATGGCGGCAACCGAGGCGGCGGGCGGCAGCTCGCTCGATGAGGTGAGGGCGGTGGCTGAGGAACTTTCTGCCGGCTAAATCGCCGGTGACACGGCCGATTATTAGGGATGCAATGATGTTGGAAACTCGCAAGGCGAACGGCCAAGTCATCACCGGCAGCGTGCGGCTGATTCACGCTGCGGGGATGCACGCGCGCCCTGCGGTTAAGTTGACGAAGCTCGCCAAGAAATTTCAGGCCCAGATTTTGATACGCGTGTCCAACGCTGCTGAATGGATTAACGCCAAGAGCGTCAGCAAGATCATGGCGCTTCGCGCGGCGCGTAACAGCATCATCGAGATTAAGGCCTCTGGCGAAGATGCCGAAGCTGCCGTGGCGGCGTTGGTCGGGCTCGTCGCCGCCGATTTTCCGGATACCGATCGGTGAATATGCGACTGGGAATCATAGGGCAGGCATACCGAGGGCGAACCGCTTCGATCGGTTTTGCTCATGGCCCGTTCGTGCGCGTCGATACCGCGCCAAATGGCGGGCGTGCGGTCGGCGCGCCGGACGATGAGGAAAGTGCGCTGCGCGCGGCACTTCTTTCAGCCCAGCGGCAGATCGCGACACTAGCCGGCGCGGCCGGCGGAGAAGCCGCACAAATTCTCGAATTTCAAGTTGCTTTGCTGGACGATGAAGACTTTCTGAACCCAATCTTTGCGACCATTCTAGCTGGAACACCGGCGGACGCGGCCTGGTCGTCCGCTATAGACGAGCAGATCGCGGACTACAATTCCGGGCCTGACGAATATCTGCAAGGCCGCTCCTCCGATCTGGCTGATTTGCGTGATCGCGTCCTGCGGGCGTTGCGCGGCGGAGATGGCGTGCCGCTCAAAATTCTGGGCGGCGCAGTGATCTGTGCCGAGGATCTGCCACCGTCGCGGTTTCTCGAAATCGACTGGTCGGCAGGCGGAGGACTGGCGCTCGTTCGCGGCAGCCCGACCAGTCACGTCGCCATGCTGGCCCGGGCTCGCGGCATTCCAATGGTCGTCCAACTCGGCCCAATATCCGCCGCCGCCGAAACTGCACTCCTGGACGGCGAGGGCGCGACGCTCGAACTCGATCCGACATTGGAGCAGGTCGGCCTGTTCGAAAAACGGCGGGAGATACATCGGAAGAATCGCGCTTCTGCACGCGCGATCTTGCGTCGGCCGGCGGCGTTGTGGGGTGGTGAGAAGATACGGCTACTGATCAACATCCAACGCGCCGAGGACCTCGATCACGGAGATGCGCAATATGCCGACGGCATCGGCCTGATGCGCACTGAGTTTCTGTTGGCGGGACAAGCGGGATTGCCGGACGAGGAGACGCAATACTTGGCCTACGACGGCGTGCTGCGTTGGGCCGGCGGTCGTCCGGTGACGATTCGGACTTTCGATGCCGGCGGGGACAAGCCGGTGCCGGGATTTACCGAGGACGGCGAAGCCAATCCGTTCCTCGGCGTTCGTGGTCTGCGGCTTTGTCTGGAGCGTCCGGATATATTTGCCGTTCAGCTGCGCGCGCTCGCGCGTGCCGCGATCCGCGGAAATCTCAAGGTCATGTTTCCAATGGTGACGACACCGGAAGAACTGGAGGCCGGCCGCAATTTGTTTGCCGATGCAGTCGGTAAACTGCAATCCGAAGGTGTTCCCGCGGCGCTGCCGCTTCTAGGAATTATGGTTGAAGTTCCGGCAGCGGCCTTGACGGTAGAACGATTCAAGGCGTCGTTCTTTTCCATCGGTTCGAACGATCTCGCTCAATATGTGACGGCTTGTGATCGGACGAATGGGGCACTGGCAAAGCTGATCGATCCTTTGCATCCGGGAGTACTTGAGCTAATCGGCAGAACCGCTGAGCATGGCAAGCGCGCGGGGATCGACGTCAGTCTGTGCGGCGACATGGCCGGCGATCCGCGGTGCATTCCGGCACTTTTGTCATGCGGCTTGCGCGAGCTTTCGGTCAATCCTGCCGCTTTGGCCCAGGTCAAACAGACAATCGACGGATTGAGCCGCGGGGACAGTCGTGACTGAAGCGGCTGTCGAGGAAGCGGAGGAAGTCAACGCTGTTGCAGAGTACAAGCGCATATTCAAGGAAGTATTGGACGCAAGACCTTCCGGCATGCGCATTCGGCTGGCGCACGCAATGGGGAAGAATCGCAGCTTCGTCAGCCAGATTTCCAATCCGGCGTATCCCGTCCCCATCCCGATCCAGCACCTCAACACGATCTTCGACCTTTGTCATTTTCCGCCTCATGCCAGGAGTGCCTTCCTGCAGGCTTACGCTCGTGCCCATCCCCGTCGCGTGGGCCGGCTGGCTGAGATTCCGCGTGAGCGGACCATAACGCTCCATTTGCCGGACCTTGGCGGCAGCAAGCGCAACGGGCAGGTCGATGCACTGATCCAGGAGTTTGCACGCCGATTGGTCGCCATTCTGCAAGACGAGAAATAATGACTGTAGCTTCGCGCCGCTGGGAGGAAAGCGTGAAAAAATTTGTTAACACCGTCGATACGATGCTGGCGCAGAGCCTTGACGGTTTTGCCGCGGCGCACGCCGACATCGTCGCGCTCGGACCCGAGCGAAAATTTGTCCGCCGCAGCTCGCCGAATGCGAACAAAGTGGCACTGATCTCCGGAGGCGGAAGCGGCCACGAGCCGCTGCATGCCGGACTTGTCGGCTTGGGAATGCTCGATGCCGCATGCCCGGGACAGATTTTCACGTCGCCGACGCCCGACCAGATTGTGGAGGCGGCGACGGCTGTCGGCGGCAAGGCTGGCGTTTTGTTCATCGTGAAGAACTACGCCGGCGATTGCATGAATTTCGAGATGGCTGCTGAAGTCTTCGAAGGCCCGGCGGCAACGATTGTGACCAACGACGATGTGGCGCTGGAGAAATCGACCTACAGCACCGGGCGTCGCGGCGTGGCTGGCACGCTGGTCGTCGAGAAGATTGTCGGCGCGGCCGCGGAGAAGGGCATGGATCTTAAATCGTGCGCCGAGCTTGGCGTCGAGGTTAATGCAAAAACACGATCGCTCGGTGTCGCGTTGACGAGCTGCACTGTTCCGGCCGCGGGAACGCCCACGTTCACCCTCGCCTTAGACGAGATGGAAATGGGCGTCGGCATCCATGGCGAGCCCGGACGCCGGCGGGTAAAAGTGGCTAGCGCCGATGTCATCGCCGACGAAATGATCAGTGCGATCCTTAACGACTTCGACCACTCCGTTTCTGGCGATGTCTTGCTTTTCGTCAACGGATTTGGCGGCACGCCGGCGATTGAACTCTATCTGATGTACGGCGCGGCGCGGCGAATCCTTGAGAGCCGAGGGCTTGCCGTCAGCCGCTCCCTCGTCGGTTCGTATGTCACTTCGCTCGAAATGGCCGGTTGCTCGATTACGGTAACGCGACTGGATGGTAAATTGACCGCGCTCTGGGACGATCATGTCCACACGGCGGCGCTACGGTGGTGATCCCAAGGCCGGGCGAACTGATCTTCGGCGCGCAGTCCGAGGCAGAGGCTCCGGCATGGAAGGGGATCACGACCTGATCGTGATTGACGGCGGCCCAGCGTCGGCACGACCAATGATGCGCGCGCGCGGATATCCACTGTCAGCAATCGTGCGTGCGATCTCCGCAGCACGATCCGGTTTGCAGGCAATCAGCAGTCCTCCCGAGGTCTGCGGATCGGTGAGTAAATCGCGCCGCCAATCGAGAAAGTCGGAAGGCAGCGAAATGCTCTCCGCGTAGCTCATCCAGTTCCGCGCCGAAGCGCCGGTAACAAAATGCCGTTGCGCCAGGTCTGCAGCTGCAGAGAGTAGGGGCAAGTCTTCAAAACGTACGATGAGAGCAACATTCGAGCCGCGCGCCATCCCCAACGCGTGCCCTAATAGACCAAAGCCGGTTACATCGGTTACGGCGTGCACGGCCGGATCTTTTGCCAGTTCCGTGCCGATCTGGTTGAGCAGCGTCATCGACGCCACCATCTCGGTGTAGGCTCCGGACGGCAA
The DNA here is from genome assembly GCA_049679485.1 of Xanthobacteraceae bacterium. Lineage (GTDB taxonomy): Bacteria > Pseudomonadota > Alphaproteobacteria > Rhizobiales > Xanthobacteraceae > BOG-931. Next base: position 3,126 of record JBAUGC010000663.1, on the reverse strand, counting down.
GGCTCCTTTTTTGAAGGCCGCGGAATAGATGCCGACGCCGAGTGCCTTGGTCAGAATGAGCGCGTCGCCCGCCTTGGCTCCGGTATTGCGGCGAATGTCCTGCGGACGGCCGATGCCGATGACCGCGAGCCCGTAGATCGGTTCTGGCGAGTCGATCGAGTGCCCGCCGGCTATCGGGATGCCGGCGGCGACGCAGACTTGCGATCCGCCCTTGAGAATTTCCCGCACCGTCGCCGGCGAAACCTTATCGACCGGAATGCCGAGAATGGCCAAAGCCATGATCGGTTTGCCGCCCATCGCGTAGACGTCGGAGATAGCGTTGGTCGCAGCAATGCGCCCGAAGTCGAACGGGTCATCGACCATCGGCATGAAAAAATCGGTTGTAGCAATGATGCAGGTCCGATCGTCGAGTTGCCACACCGCCGCGTCGTCGCCGGTTTCAGTGCCGACCAAAAGCTCACGATAGGGCTGAACTGCCGGCTGATCGGCAAGAAGCTGCCGCAGCACGGAAGGCGCGAGCTTGCAGCCACAGCCGCCGCCGTGAGCGAGACTGGTCAGTCGAATTATCGGCGCATTCATGAATGCGAACCCGCCTCACGCAGCGCTTACTTCCTTCGCGCTGATCGTATATCTGCAGTTCTCGGGGTCGAGGCAATCGAGCCGAGTGCCAGCGGTCTCGGCCTGCGGATACATCAGGAACCCAAGCTTTGGGCCGCTCGATCCGGGCAGCGCGATGTCGTGGCCGAAATTGTAGGCAAGCCAATTGCCCTCCCATGCGCCGAACAAAACCCTTCGCGCGGCAAGGACCATCGGATCGTTCATCGCCAAGTTCGTCGGTGGTTCTTCGAGTACGACCTTGCGCACATCGGCTGGATCGACCGGCACCCAACCGAAGCCCGCGAGATAGACTTCCGAACGGCAGTGCTGCGCCTTGGTAACGATTTGAGAGCCGGCTCCCAGACTTTTGTAACCGAATTTCGACGGCGCCACGCGAACGCCGTAGACGTCGCGCGCGGGCACACCCGCTGCCCGTGCCAGGCCGACATACAGCGCGTTAAGATCGGCGCATTTGCCGCCAAGGTTGCCGCTCTTGAGCATAGCGGCGATATCGCCATTACCACAGCCGCGCGTCTTGGCATCGCGGAACGTATTGTCCACGACCCACTCGTAAATGGCGCGCGCCTTCTCAACGTCGGTCTTCGCGCCGGCGACGATCTTATCGGACGTCTCTTTGACGATGCCGTCGACAGGAATGAGTTCGGTGCTGCGGAGATTGGATTCCCGTTCCGTCGCGGAGAGCGGGTCCGGCCGGCCGGGCTTGGCGAAGTCGGTGGCACGATCGCGGGTCGCAATCCTGCTTGTCACCTTGAGGATTGGGTTTCTCTCACCGTCCGGCCATTCGACATGAAGCATCTCCGCGCCGGACAGCGCGTCGCGCGCGGGAGATGCGCTGCCGTTGGTCGTCCACTGACTTCCGAGCGATTTGAACCATTCCGGCTCATTGACCGCGGGCACGGGGATCCAAGCCCGGGTCTTGCGCTCTGCCTTGCCAATTTCCATGCGCGTCACAACTTCAAACGTGCGCCAAGCACCTGGCCGCGGCTCGAAATTGATGTCGGCACGTGCGGCAGCCGGCAAGGCGACTGCAGCCGATGCGGCAAGACCTGCTTTGAGAAGTTCGCGTCGATCAATAGACATTGTCTTCATGCTTTCGTTGCCTGCGGGCGGAGGGCGAATCTGCGGCGCAATAAGGGCCCGCGTCAATATATTTCGCCGCTTAGCTACCCGGCGTTTTGGCTTGGTCAGCCGCTAAAGGGCGGGGCCACGTGGTTTCCCAGAAGAGTTGATATACAATCCCAAACTTGAAATGGGCCTCGCCCCAATATGCACGTGACCCGGAGGGTTCGTGGACAATGAGTAGAGTAGGCGTCCCCCGGCATGCCGAACCTGGCGTTCGCTTGCGCATTTTGCCCTCCGTGGACGCCGTCCTAAAGACCGATGCGGCACGACTTGCTGTCGCCGATTTCGGGCGGCCGGCCGCAATCGCGGCAATGCGTCAAGTACTCGAAACCAAGCGGGCCGCCTTGCGTGCCGGAAAAGCTCAGTCGTGCGAGCCCGAAACGGTCGCCGACGCCGCATTAGCGATTCTTTCGGCCGATATAAGGTCCAAAGTGCAGCCCGTCTTCAATCTCACCGGTACGGTGCTGCACACGAACCTCGGCCGTGCAATCGTCGCCGAAGCGGCCGTCAAAGCCGGCGTCGCTGCGATGCGGTCCGCTGTCGCGCTTGAGTTTGATCTGGAGACCGGCAAACGCGGCGAGCGCGACGATCACCTGCGCGGATTGATTTGCGAACTCACTGGTGCCGAGGACGCAACGGTAGTCAACAACAACGCCGCCGCTGTTTTGCTCGTGCTCAATAGCCTGGCAAAGGGCCGCGAAGCCGTAGTATCGCGCGGCGAACTTATTGAGATTGGCGGCGCGTTCCGCATGCCCGATATTATGGCGCGCGCCGGCGTGAAGCTTAAGGAAATCGGCACTACCAACCGCACCCACCTCAAGGATTACGCTGAGGCGATCGGCGGCAAGACCGGTCTCGTGCTCAAGGTCCACACTTCCAATTACCGGATCGATGGCTTCACCAAAGAAGTTGGCGCGCGCGAACTTGCCCGGCTCGCCCGCGAACGTGGCGTACCGCTGGTTAACGATCTCGGCTCCGGGACGCTGGTCGATTGGTCACGCTGGGGATTGGCGCACGAACCGACGGTTGCCGAGGCGATCGCAGAAGGCGCCGACCTCGTCACCTTTTCCGGGGACAAGCTTTTGGGCGGGCCGCAGGCCGGCTTTATTGTCGGCGGCGGGGAGTTGATCGCGAGGATCAACGCCAACCCGATGAAACGGGCGTTGCGGGTCGACAAGATCAGGCTTGCGGTCTTGGAGGCAACACTACGCCTCTACCGCAATCCGGACCTGCTTGCCGAGCGCCTCCCGACAATCAGATTTCTGACCCGTTCGCAGGCGTCGATCCAAGCAATGGCAGAAAGGCTGTTACCCGTTGTCGCTGGCAAACTTGGCCACGCCTTCACCATCGACGTTATTACCTGCGGGAGCCAGATCGGCTCTGGTG
>JBAUGC010000662.1:0-12177 GCA_049679485.1 Xanthobacteraceae bacterium | reverse complement strand
GGATACTCTTCTCCAGCACATCCTTCGGGACCGCCTGCACCATCTCGGTGTTGATGTATCCCGGCGCGATCGCGTTGACGGTAATACCCAACCGCGCACCCTCTTGCGCGAGCGCTTTCGTGAAACCGATCTCGCCGGCCTTGGCGGCCGAGTAGTTGGTCTGGCCGAATTGGCCCTTCTGTCCGTTGATGGACGAGATGTTGATGACGCGGCCGAATTTGCGCGCCCGCATGCCCTCGATGACATGACGCGTCATGTTGAACAGCGAACCGAGATTGGTGTTGATCACCTCGGTCCACTGCTCCGGCTTCATGCGGTGGAGCTGGGCATCGCGGGTGATGCCGGCATTGTTGACCAGAACGTCGATCGGGCCGAGCTCGGCCTCGACCTGCTTGATGCCCGCGGCGCAGGCGTCGAATGACGACACATCCCACTTGTAGACGCTGATACCGGTTTCGGCCTTGAATTTTTGTGCTGCCTCATCATTGCCGTGATAAACCGCCGCGACGTTATAGCCCGCCGCTTTAAGCGCCTTGGCAATCGCCGCGCCGATACCGCGTGTCCCGCCCGTCACCAGTGCGACGCGTGGCATGAGATCCTCCCTATGAGTCGGATGACGGAGTACGGACGACAGAGGACGATTAAACCACCCCAATCATCCGCCGTCCGTTGTCTGTCGTCTGTTATCCGTTACCGCTCCACGCACATGGCGATGCCCATGCCGCCGCCGATGCACAAAGTGGCGAGACCTTTCTTGGCATTGCGCTTCTGCATCTCGTGCAGCAGCGTGACCAGCACGCGCGCGCCCGAGGCGCCAATCGGATGACCGATGGCGATGGCGCCGCCATTGACGTTGACCTTGCCGGTGTCCCAGCCGAGGTCCTTGTTGACCGCGCAGGCTTGCGCAGCGAAGGCCTCGTTGGCTTCAATCAGATCGAGATCGCCGACGCTCCATCCGGCCTTCTTGAGTGCGGAGCGCGACGCCGGGATCGGCCCGGTGCCCATGATCTTCGGATCAACGCCGGCCTGAGCCCATGACACGATGCGGGCGAGCGGGGTCTTGCCGAGCTTTGCGGCTTCGCTTGCTGTCATCAGCACCATGGCGGCGGCGCCGTCATTGATGCCCGAGGCGGTGGCGGCGGTGACGGTGCCTTCTTTGTCGAAGGCCGGCCGCAGCTTGCTGATCCCCTCGAGCGTGGTGCCGTGCTTCGGATATTCGTCAGTGTCGACGATGATGTCGCCCTTCCGGCTCTTCACCGTGACCGGAACGATCTCGTCCTTGAATTTTCCGGCCTTTTGCGCGGCTTCAGCTTTCTGCTGCGAAGCCACGGCGAATTCGTCCTGCTGCTGGCGGGTGATCTGCCACTGCCGCGCGACGTTCTCCGCGGTATTGCCCATGTGATAGCCGTTGAAGGCATCCCACAGGCCGTCTTTGATCATGGTGTCGACCATTTCGAAATTGCCCATCTTCACGCCACTGCGAAGATGCGCACAATGCGGCGCCATGCTCATCGATTCCTGGCCGCCGACCACCGCAATCTCGGAATCGCCGTTGACGATGCCCTGGTAGCCGAGCGCGACCGCGCGCAAACCTGAGCCGCAGAGCTGGTTCACACTCCAGCCCGGCACTTCGACGGGAATGCCGGCATGGATCGAGGCCTGCCGCGCCGGGCCCTGGCCCTCGCCCGCCTGCAAAATTTGACCCAAAATCACTTCCGACACCCGCGACGGTTCGACGCCGGCGCGGTCGATCGCCGCCTTGATCGCGACCTTGCCGAGATCATGAGCGGGCAGGTTCGCGAAAGCCCCATTGAATGCGCCGACCGGCGTGCGTACCGCGCCGACAATGACAATGTCGTCCTTCATGGGATGTCCTTTCGGGTCAGGTTCAGTGGCTGGTATGGCGCGGGGTTGCCGCGGCGATATTGATATAGGTCATATTGATACATTTCATAAGGATGTGACCGCCGATCGACAAGGCGAAAGCATCCCACAAGGCTGCCATGCCGCCCCGGGGCCGGTGTCCCTCCATTCACAAAACGGTAGCCCAGCCGCGGGAAAACGCCTACTTTATCGAGCGGCGCACCGCGGTCCCAGCCTCATGCCCGAGCCCATGTCCAGGATCATGCCAACGACCATGACGACGACCAAGACCGTAGAACCCATCACCATCAAAAAATACGCCAACCGCCGGCTCTACAATACCGGCACCAGCGCCTACGTCACGCTCGAGGACCTCGCCGGCATGGTCAAGAGCGGCGAGGATTTCGTCGTCTACGACGCCAAGAGCGGCGAAGACATCACCCGCTCGGTGCTGACGCAAATCATCTTCGAGCAGGAAAACAAGGAAGGCCAGAATCTGCTGCCGATCGCTTTCCTGCGCCAGCTGATCCGGTTCTATGGCGACAGCATGCAGATGCTGGTGCCGCGCTATCTTGAAGTCTCGATCGAGTCGCTGACGCGCGAGCAGGAAAAATTCCGGCATCAAATGGCGCAGGCCTTCGGCGTCGGCGGGTTTCCTTCGCTGGAAGACCAGGTGCGGCGAAACATGGAAATGTTCGAGCGCGCTTTCACCATGTTCGCGCCGTTTGCCCGGCGCGAGAGCCAGGCCGCCGAGGCGGCAGAAGCGGAAGCGAACAAGACGGCAACCAAGACCGGCGACATCGACGATCTCAAGCGTCAGCTTGATGAGATGCAGAAGAAGGTCGATCGGTTGTCTGAACGCGGCGGCGAGTCGACATCCTAGCCCGCGTATTCCCGCGAAAAGCGAGGGACCTTGCGCGCATACCCGTAAAATTAAATCGGGCTTGATTGGTGCGGCTTGCTCGATGTCCCGCTATGCCCCGATAGCGACTAAATTCTGCAGCGCAGCGAAAATCTCGCGATGGCCAAATCGGGTCATTTCGTGCCGCCCTGAGACAGTGAGCCTTCTCGCGTTGAACGAACTATCGTGAAACAGGCCACAGAGATCGTTGCGAGGCGTGCCGTCGTTCACAAACATGAATGGTTTCGCGCGACCGAACCCTATGCTAGCGTTGGCTTCCCAATGAGCGTGATCTATTCGATAGATCGTGACGTTGCCGACAAGCTGCGAGCCTGGCAGCACGTTGTGCGCAAGGTGTTTGTCTCTGTCGAAATGAAAATCGAGGACGAGTCGTGCTTCTCCGGCGAAATGGTTCACTCGCCGATCGACGAACTGGATATCGTTTTAGTAAGGGCGGATGGCGAAGTCGTTCGACGCACCAAGCATCACATTGCGGGTAATCCAAGCGACAGTTGCGTTATCATGCTCGTCACTCGCGGCGCGGTGCGGATCTCGCAGTACGGTCGAACGGCGGATGTGGTCGCCGGTACATTTTCGGCGCTTGACCTCGATGCGCCATACGCGCACGAGCATTTGGGAGCCGCGGAGACCTACTTTCTCAGGGTCCCCAACACGATGTCTCGCTCGCGATTCAGGGAGATTAAGGACCATTGTGCGGTTCCGTGTCGGGTGACCACAGGCGTCCGCGCGATCGCGGCTGACTTGATCGCGTCGCTCTGCCGGCATGCGTCCGAGACGGAAGCCTACACGGCGGCTGCGTTAGCGACCCAGCTCCTCGATGTTGTCGGCCTCGCGTTCGGCGTTCCGCCGGGTGACAATCCCGACGGTCCCTCCATCGCAAGGAACGTGGTTCGCCGGCATGCGTTGGCCTATATCGACAATCACCTCAGCGATCCGGACCTCGACCCTAACCAGATCGCCAACGCCGTCGGAGTCTCATTGAGATATCTGCAGCGATCGTTCGCCGATATCGGAAGTTCGGTACGGGATGCTTTGCGGCTCCGTCGCCTCAACCAATGTCGCCAGAAACTCCAAGACCCGCGTTTCGATCTTCTCCGTATCTCGGAGCTCGCGCGGCGCTACGGGTTTGCCAATCAGAGTCACTTCGCCGCCAGCTTCAAGAAACAGTTCGAACGGAGCGCCCGCGATGTTCGAAACGAGGCAATGCGGCAAGCGAGAAGGTCCCAGACCTCCTGAATTGCGCGCCAACGACAAAGTTTGTTCGCGTGCTGTAAAGTGGATACCTCCCGGACACCGGGAGCCTCCGATATGGTTTCCGAAGCTCCGCGAACCGACGGGGTGCCAGAGGGAGGACCTAATGGTCAAGATCGAACAGGCAGCCAAAACAGTCGCGGGCATCGCTGCGATTCCGGTGCCCGAGCCGGATCTCACGCCGGGCGAGATGATCGATCGCGCCAAGGCCCTCAGGGAGACAATCCGTGCTGAGGCGCCGGCGGCCGAGAAACGCGGCTTCTACTCAGAGGAGTTGCACGAGACCTTCAGCAAAGAAGGTTTTTACCGTATCCTGCAACCTCGGTATTTCGGCGGCTATGAATTCGATGTGCCGACTTATTTCCGTATCATGCTCGAAATCGGTACAGCGGACCCCGGCATCGGTTGGGGGCTGACCCTGGGCTCTGGCCATGCACTTCAGGTGGGTTCTTATTTCGAGCCGGAGACGCAGGCGAAGATATTTGGTTCCGACGGACACTTCGTGGCGCCATTCAGCCTGCCCGGGCGGGAGACGAAGCCGCCATGCGTAGCTACACGCGACGGCGATAGTTTCCGCGTCAAAGGAAGGTGGCCGTACGCTTCTGGCTCGCCCTATTGCACACATCTGATGGGCACGGCCCAGGTCGGCGACGCGGTGGACGAGCGTGTGATCGTCGTGGTGCCGCGCGATCAATGCGAGGTGCTAAACGATTGGGGTAATATCCTTGGCCTTAAAGGAAGCGGATCGAACACCGTCGTAGTGGAAGACGCCCGGGTTCCCGCCGACTTCGTGCTGCCACTTGAGAAATTCGGACCTACGGGCAACGGTACGCCTGGCAGCCAATTTCACCGCAATCCGCTGTATGCAGGTCAATTCTTAGGCTTCGCTACAGGCGAATTGACGGTCTCTCAGCTGGGCGCCGCGAAGGCGTCGCTGGAAGAATACGAAAAGATTATACGTACCTCACGATCGCGCTTCGAACCGGGCCGGTTCAAGTTCGAACACCATGATTTTCAGCGCATCTTCGGCCTGAGTATGTCGACGATCCTAGCGGCCGAAGCAGCGTACATTCGCTCTGGCGAGCTCTACATGGAGTACGCCCGGATCGAGGTCGCCGGCGGCGACCCGTTCACAATGTTTAAAGCGTGGCAGCTCATGGGCCTGCAGCACCAGGCGATCCGTCTCGCTTGGGAAGCTGGCCTCGATCTATTCCGGGCCGCAAGTTCTTCCAACGCAGTCGACGGACAGCCAATGCAGCGCTATTTCCGCGACCTTGCTACCTTTAAGAACAACGCCTTCCACCAAGCGGACTTCGTCGCGCCGGAGATTGCGCGGGCCTATTTCGGATTGCCCGGGGCAGTTGTTGTATAGTCGGCGAGCTGTCCGGTCACGTTGCCGCCCGCTACGACAAATTATCCCGCGCTCACACGGTTTGCGCCAGCACCGGGCGCCACGGCCGCTCGACTGATGCGAGGCCGATGAGGGCGCCTTGCAGGTAATCGCAGCCCCACTCTTCGAGCAGCTTTGCCGCTGCTTCGTCCTGAACCCATTCGGCAACCGTGGCGAGCCTGAGCCTTTTGGCGAGATCGATCAGTGTGCGCACGAAGGCGCGATCGTCCTCGGAGCGGACGATGTTTTCTACGAACGCGCCGTCGATTTTCACGATGTCGACGCCGAGCTTGCGCAGATTGCGGAACGAGGTGTAGCCGGCGCCAAAATCGTCGATCGCGATCCGGCAGCCGAGATCCTTGACGCGAGCGACAAAGCCGCGCGTTTCGTCGACGTCGTGGATAGCGGCGCTTTCGGTAATCTCGACAATCAGCCGCTCCGCCACGCCGGCATTGGCGCGCAGCAGCGAATCCAGGCCCGCCCACCAGTCAGGATCGGTCGTCGACCCCGGCGAAACATTCACGCTCGCTTGCAAGGTAGGTGCAGCGACCAGTTCTTCGACCACTAGTTCGAGCACCCGGTGATCGAGCAAGCGCACCAGGCCAAGACGCTGGGCGACCGGCACTATATCGTTTGCGCCGAGCAGGCCGCCGTCATTGCGGCGCACGCGCATCAGGCACTCATAAAATGCCGGCGCCCGTTTGATGGCGGTAACCACAGTCTCGAAGGCGAGAAAAATCCGACGCTCATTGAGCGCGGCAACGATTGCGTCGGTGGCGTGCACGCTTTCGCGGCGCAGCGCTTCGCGCTCGACATTCGGCCGATAGGCGAAGAACGAGCCGCGCCGCTTGGCTTTTGCGGTATCGAGCGCGTGCTGGGCGCGGGTCAGCACGTCAGCCACGGTGCGGGCATGGCGCGGCGCCGTTACTCCGCCGATCGTCACCGTCACCGCAATCGCGCCGGTCCCGGTCGGCACCATTTCGTCGTGTACTCCCGAGAGCATGCGCTCGGCGGCGATCGCCAGGTCGTCCGGCGTACAGTCCCGCAGAACGATGCCGAACTTGTTGCCGGAAAAACGGCCCAGCGTGTCTTTGCCTCGCATCAGCTTGCGAATGCGCCCGCCAACCGCAGCGATCAGCTGGTCGGCAGTTTCGAATCCATACGCCTCATTGATCCGCGCCAGGTCGTCGATCGCGACCAGGAGGAAGCCGCAGGACGAACGAAATCGTATGGCATCGTCGAGAGTCTTTTCGAGGAGTTCGATCAGGTGCGGCCGGTTGAGCTCGCCGGTAAGGCTGTCGTAACGGGCGAGATAGTTGAGCCGGCGTTCGCTTTCGTAGCGCTCGTTGATAACGCGAACCACGCCATGTGCACGCGCCGGTTTGCCGTCACGTCCCGCGAACCAGCGGCCAGTATCCTCGATCCAAAGCTTTTGGTCCGAGCCGGAGTCCGGCCGGATGCAATATTGGATGCGATAGCTGACGCCGCGGCCGCCGTCGCGCTGCTCGGATTGCATGACCGCGTCAAAGCGCGCCTGCGAATTCTCCTTCTCGACCAGCTGCGCGTAGGCGCGGCCAGTGGCGATTGCCGCGGGATCACGGACCAGCAGAACGTCGCCGGCGTTCGTGCTCCAGCCAAGAACGTCGCTCTCGATGTCCCAGCGATAAAGCGCGTCACCCACCGAGGCGAGAATGTCATTCGCTTCGGCGCCGGCGACGGCCTGTGCACCTGCGGCGGCGTTGCTTTCAGCGTTGGCCCGATCAAGCGGAGCGCCGTGATGGTTCGGGTGTGGCGGGCGGTTGCTGCTCACGGTCGCCTCATTGTTTTGTTGCAGTCCGCGGAGTGGCGACGGCAGACGGCCGGTGTGCTGCAAAGTAGCGGAAGAATTTAAAGAATTCGGAAATTCGCACGCCGAAGTGATGCAACCGGCGCGGCGGCACGCGGTTTGCGATGTGGGGCTGTAGGAAGCTCGACCGTCCCATTTCGGGACAGGAGCGTGGTCGATGAGCACAGCTCTGGTTCCCTTGGCACCGCGTGAGTGCCGAGCGCTTTCACGGTCCACGAGCATCCGGCCTCGGGCCGACTTTCTCGCGCAGCTGATCGCGACGTCGGCACAACTACCGCAGACACGGTTGCGCCGCCGTGCCGAGCCGGACGTGGCGATTGCCGCTTATGGTGCAAATGATCGAGCGCCCCCGCGCGCCGGCGGCGCTTTAACGCGTTCGCTCTGAGAGAATTCAACCGTCACCGTGGAGGGCCGCGCTTCGCGTGGGCGTCTGAGGATGACGGGAGAACCGCGCGCTTTAAGCCGTCCGCTCGGTCTCGACTTCCACCTGGCGCTGCGAACTGCGGATGCTGACGATGAAGCCGACCAGCACGTCGACCAGGCCGATCATGGTCAGCAGAAAAAACGTCGATGTGCCGGCCCGCTGCACCAGCAGAAATTCAACCAGCATGACGATGAAAAGCGCCATTGCCAGCAGGTGATCGACAATCGAGCGCATGCCCATGCGGGTGGACTTTATGATCTCGACTGCAAGCAATAGGATGGCGAAGGCGAGCAGCATGTCCTCCCACGTCAGCACCCAATCCTGGCCGGACATCATGTGCACGGTCGTTACTGGGGTCGTCCAGCCTACGCCCGGGGTCAGAAATGCGATGATGTTGTAAATGGCGAAAGGAACAAGCAGGAGAGGAAAGCCAAGAACAAACATGGCGCCCCCGAAGCGCTATGCCTCGGCCTTCTTGTTGAGCACCTGACGGCCGCGATACATGCCGGTCTTCAGATCGATGTGGTGGGGCCGGCGCAGTTCGCCGGAATCCTTGTCCTCAACATAAGACGGACGCTTCAAGGCGTCGGCGGATCGGCGCATGCCGCGCCTCGACGGTGAGGTTTTTCGCTTCGGAACGGCCATGATGTCGCTCTCCTGGTAGCAGGTCACTGTGCTCGGATTTGGCGCGCTTATAGAAGAATGGCTGGCGGGAAGCTAGGGGGCGCGCGGACGGAGGCAGGCATCGAACGCCGGGTGCGCCGTGGCCCGGCTCTCGTAAAGCGAGGCCAGCCGGCGCACCAGCCCGTTCGGCGTCCGGGCGCTGCGCCGGACCGGGTTCGGCAGGACGGCGGCAAGCTCAGCCGCTTCACGCGGGGTTAATTCGCGCGCCGATTTGCCGAAGGCCCAGCGCGCGCCGGCCTCGGCGCCGAATTCGCCGTTTGGACCCCACTCGGCAATATTGAGGTAAATTTCCAGCACCCGTCGCTTCGGCAGCACCAAATTGAGCCATATCGCCAGCGGAATTTCGAGCGCTTTGCGCACGAAACTGCGCCCGTTCCAGAGGAACAGGTTCTTGGCGGTCTGCTGGGTGATGGTGGATCCGCCGCGGGCGACGCCAATATTGTCGTCGGCCTCTTCCACGGCCTCGCGCAGCGCGCCGAGGTCGATGCCGCGATTGCGGCAGAACGTGCCGTCCTCGGCGACAATGACGGCGATCGGCAGCGTCGGGGAGATGCGCCCGATCGGTACGACGATGCGCTCGACCGGTTTGCCGGTAGCCCACCGCCACAGCATCGGCGTCGAAACCGGCTGCACGAACCGGTAGAGCGGAGCGATCAGGTAAGGCAGAGCCAGGAGGACGAGGACGATAATTGCCGCGGCGAATAGTGAACGGCGCAAAACCGGTGGAACGAAAATCGCGCGGGGGGCGCGCTTAGTTGCGCGCATAGCCGATGAGCGGCCTCTTCTTGCGTCCAAGCGCCATCAGTATCATCGCCACGACCGCAAGGATCGCGGCGACCGGTAATTTGAATGCCTTCTGAACCGACGGATCCGCCCACGTCGCCTTTTGCTTAACCCAATTTTGCACCTGACTGAGGTCGCTCTGATCGACGATGGCCCACGCCTGGGCCAGATCCGTGTAGGCCACGCGCTGGTTGGCGATCGATCTGCTGCCGTCATAGACAACAAAGAAAAAGGCTAGAGCCAGTATGCCAAGACCGATAAGACGCAGCAGGAATCTAAGCATGGCGAGGCGGGCAAGCTGTTGAGGGTTCGGGATTGCACGCAGGCATTACTACCCCGCGCCGGCTTATTCAATGCGTCGAGGATGCGGCGCTTTTTGCGACAGAGCGTCGGACCGTGATCCGACGCTCTCTTGAGTACAGGCGGTCGGTTCCGCTAACGTCCAGCCAGCCGCCTCACTCGACCGGCGCGCCCAGCAGCAAGGAATTGAAATGGCTTCGAAAACCGGATCGAAACCGGGCGATCGCACGCACCGGCCGACATTCACCGACCAGGACGCGCTCCTCTTTCACAGTCAAGGCCGGCCGGGAAAGCTCGAGGTGGTGGCGACCAAACCGATGGCGACGCAGCGCGACCTATCGCTTGCTTACTCGCCGGGCGTCGCGGTTCCGGTGCTGGCCATCGCCGAGGATGAAACCCGCGCCTACGACTACACCACCAAGGGAAATTTCGTTGCCGTCATCACCAACGGCACCGCCATTCTCGGTCTCGGCAATCTCGGCGCGCTGGCGTCCAAGCCGGTGATGGAGGGCAAGTGCGTGCTCTTCAAGCGTTTCGCCGACATCGACTCAATCGACCTCGAAGTCTCCTCGGAAGATCCCGACGAAATCATCAATTGCGTGCGGCTGCTCGGCAAGAGCTGGGGCGGCATCAATCTTGAGGACATCAAGGCGCCGGAATGTTTCATCATCGAGCAAAGACTGCGCGAGCTGCTCGACATTCCGGTCTTCCACGATGACCAGCATGGCACCGCCATCATCTCAGCGGCCGGCCTGATCAACGCGCTTGAACTCACCGGCCGCGACATCAAAACCACCAAGCTTGTCTGCAACGGCGCTGGCGCCGCCGGTATCGCCTCCCTCGAGCTTTTGCGCGCGATCGGGTTTCGCCCGGAAAACCTCATCCTCTGCGACACCAAGGGCGTGATCTACCAGGGCCGCACCGAGGGCATGAACCAGTGGAAGTCGGGTTTCGCCGTCAAGACCGAAGCGCGCACGCTCGCCGAGGCGCTGGTCGGCGCCGACGTGTTCTTCGGGCTGTCGGCGAAGGGCGCGGTGACGCAGGACATGGTGAAGGCGATGGCGGACAAGCCGATCATCTTCGCCATGGCCAATCCGGATCCCGAGATCACGGTGGAGGACGTTGCCGCCGTGCGCTCCGACGCCATCATGGCGACCGGCCGGTCCGACTACCCGAACCAGATCAACAACGTACTCGGCTTCCCCTATATCTTTCGCGGCGCGCTCGACGTGCGCGCGCGGGCGATCAACATGGAGATGAAGATCGCCGCGGTCCACGCGCTCGCCGAACTCGCCCGGGAGGATGTGCCCGACGAAGTTGCCGTGGCCTATGGCGCGCGGCCGAAATACGGGCCGGATTACATTATTCCTGTGCCGTTTGATCCGCGGCTGATTTCGTCTATTCCCCCCGCGGTCGCCAAGGCGGCGATGGACTCGAAGGTGGCGCGCCGGCCGATCGTCGACATGGAGGAATACCGGCAGCAATTGCGCCGCCGCCGCGATCCGATCGCCGGTGTGTTGCAGCGGGTGTTCGAGGTGTTGCGCCGGCAGCCGCGGCGCGTCGTCTTTGCCGAAGGTGAAGAGGAGCAAGTGATCCGCGCGGCGGCCTCGTTCGTGCAGCAGGGGCTGGGTACCGCGCTTCTGGTTGGCCGCGAGGAGCGAGTGAAGGAGACCGCGCGGACGCTCGGCGTCGAGCTTGGCGGCGGCATTGAGATCATCAATGCGCGTCTGTCGTCGCGCAACGCGACCTATGCCGCGTATCTCTATGAGCGCCTGCAACGCCACGGGTTCCTGCAGCGCGACTGCCAGCGCCTGGTCAACCAGGACCGCAATCATTTCGCCTCGTGCATGGTCGCGCTCGGCGATGCCGACGCCATGGTCACCGGCGTCACCCGCAATTTCTCGGTGGCGCTGGAGGACGTACAGCGCTGCATCGATCCGAAGCCCGGCCATCGGGTGATCGGCGTCTCGCTGGTGCTGGCGCGCGGCCGCACGGTGCTGGTCGCCGATACCGCCGTCACCGAGATGCCGGACGCCGCCGATATTGCCGAGATCGCCCTCGAGGCGGCGCGGGTGGCGCGCTCGCTCGGCTACGAGCCGCGGCTGGCGCTGCTCGCGTTCTCGACCTTCGGCCATCCGCCCGGCGAACGCTCCGAGCGGGTGCGGGAAGCGGTGGAGCTCCTCGACAAGCAACGCGTCGATTTCGAGTACGACGGCGAGATGGCCGCCGACGTGGCGCTGAACATGGAGCTGCGCGAGGCCTATCCGTTCTGCCGGCTGTCCGGACCGGCGAATGTCCTGATCATGCCGGCGTACCACTCCGCTTCGATCTCGACGAAAATGCTGATGGAGCTTGGCGGCGCCAATGTGATCGGTCCGATGCTGGTCGGCCTCGACCGCTCGGTGCAAATCGTGCCGCTGTCCGCCAATGACGCGCAGCTCGTCAACATGGCGGCGATCGCCGCCTATAACGTCAGCGGCTGATCCGGGCACGCGCGGTCACAGGATGCAAACGCGCAAGCTCGGAGCGGCGGGGCCTGAGGTTTCCCTTGTCGGCCTCGGCACCAATAATTTCGGCGGCCGCTTCGTTTTCGAGGCGTCACGGCGCGTCATCGACAAGGCGTTCGATTGCGGCATCACGCTGATCGACACGGCCGACATCTACTGCAACAAAGGCGGCTCGGAAGAAATTCTGGGCAAGGTGCTCGGCGCGCG
>JBAUGC010000661.1:0-2361 GCA_049679485.1 Xanthobacteraceae bacterium | reverse complement strand
CTCGCAAGCCTCGGTCACCGACATCGGCTTTGAGCTCGGCTTTTCGTCACAGAGCCACTTTACCCACTTCTTTGCCGCCAATGTCGGAATCGCGCCGACGCTTTACCGGACGATCGCGCGGGTCGTGAGCGAGTAGCGGGCAGCTAGGCGACCGCCGCGATCGGGCAAAAATCAGACTGTCAAACACGCGAATGGACCTCTGCTCAGCTAAATTTTCGGCCGAGTAGGAGGCAATTCAGTGTCCCCGACGATTGGCGATCAAGGTGCTGTAGAGGAGGCCGCGCGCGGCGACGCGCTTGGTCGCTCGATCGGACATCACCCTGTCGCCGCGCTCATCATTGCGGTCGCGGTGATTTTCGCGTTGTGGCTCGTGCTGGCGCCATGGCCGGCCGGATTCGAGGGGGTATTTGGAAAAAAGCTGCTGTTCGTCAACGCGCTTTTCAACGGCATAACGCTCGGCGGACTTTATTTCCTCGTTGCCACCGGTTTCACGCTGATTTTCGGTTTGATGCGCAACGTCAACCTCGCGCACGGCTCGCTCTATCTGTTCGGCGGCTATATGGGCTACGAGGCCACGCAATGGACCGGCTCGTGGCTGTTCAGTTACGTGGTCGCGTTCGTCTGTTGCGCCGTCGTCGGTATCGCCATGCAGTTCCTAATCTTTCGCCGTATGGAGGGGCAGGACCTGCGCCAGACGTTGGTGACGCTCGGGCTTTCTATCATCTTCTCCGATCTGATGGTCTGGGTCTGGGGCGGCAACGCCATCCAGATCGATGCGCCGGACTATTTGTTGGGACCTACGCCGACGCCGATCGTCGTCGCCGTCAGATCGAGCGGTGCTACGATCTTCTTGCACTATCCGCGTGTTCGGCTTGTCATTTTCGCCGCTGCGGTGATCATCGGGATCGGCATGTGGCTTGCGCTTCATCGCACGCGCATCGGAGTCATGATCCGCGCGGGCGTTGATGATCGCGACATGCTGTCGGTCCTCGGCTACCGGGTTCAGCTGCTCTTCGTCGTGGTGTTCGCGTTCGGTGCCGGACTCGCCGGTATGGCCGGTATTGTCGGCGGGACGTTTCAATCGATCTCACTCGGCGAGGACACGCATTTTTTGCTGGCCTCGCTGACCGTGGTCATTGTCGGCGGCATGGGATCGATACCGGGCGCCGCGCTCGGAGCCGTCATTATCGGGTGCGCCGAACAACTCGGCCAGACTTACTTCCAGAACTATGCGACCATGCTCACCTTTCTGATCATGGTCATCGTGCTTGCCATCCGCCCGCAAGGGCTGCTGGGGAGAAGCTGATGGCGCTGGTCCAGACCACTGGCGTCACTCCGCTGACCGCGCAGGATTCGCAGCGCGGTGGCGTCGTCCTGTCGCGCTGGGTCACGCAACAATCGCCGACTCTGCTCCTCGGTCTTGTGCTGGTGCTTCTGCCGGCCGTCGCCGGCGAGTTCATTCTCGTCCAAGTCGCCGGCTGGGCGATGATCCTCGGTATGATTGCTCTGTCGCTGATGTTCCTCGCCGGATATGGCGGCATGGTCAGCTTGGCGCAGATGACCGTGGCCGGCGTCTCCGGCTATATGATCGCTGTGCTTGGAGCGAGCTCGCTTCCCGCGATCAGCCTGTTCTGGCCGTGGTGGGTCGCGGCACCGCTGGCCATTGCAATCGCCGTCGCCTTTGGAACCCTCACCGGTGCACTCTCGGCTCGTACCGAAGGCATTTACACGATCATGATTACGCTCGCCATTGCGGCGGCGTTTTTCTACCTGGCACTGCAGAACTGGCCGATCTTTAACGGCTTCAACGGCTTCACGACGATTCCGGCGCCGCACGCATTTGGCATCAACTGGAAGCGCCCAATCCCGCTTTATTACCTCATCCTATTCTTCGCGGCGCTGAGCTACATCGTGGTGCTCTACGTCTCCCGTGCGCCGTTCGGTCTGGCGCTGCAAGGTGTGCGCGACAATCCACGCCGCATGGAAGCGATCGGCTACAACGTCACCGCTCACCGAATCGCCGCCTATGCCTTCGCCGCGCTCATCGCCGCGATCGGCGGAATCCTGCTGGTCTGGCAGAACAATCAGATTTCTCCGTTCTCGGTCGGCGTTGATGTGGTGATCAATATTCTCGTCATCGCAGTTGTCGGTGGGCTCGGCCACCCGATCGGCCCCTTCATCGGCGCAATTATCTACGTGATCATGCGCACCTTCGCGCTTGATGCGCTGGTCGTTGTCGGACTCGATGGCCGCCGCTTCCAGACCCTGATCGGCCTGACTTTCCTCGTCATTGTCCTGTTTTCGCCGGACGGCGTGATTGGGCTATGGCGGCGGCTGGCGGCGCGTGCTCCATCGTCCGGC
>JBAUGC010000660.1:0-5406 GCA_049679485.1 Xanthobacteraceae bacterium | reverse complement strand
AGGTGGAGTCGTACATGTTGCTGCGCGTTGCGGTTGTTTGTGCTTGTGTTTTGGGAGCGGCCCCGGCTATCGCCGAAGAGCTCGCTCCGGATCAGGCTAGAGCGTTCGTCGTCGGCAAGCTGTTCGCCTACACTTGCTTCGACGGCACTGCCGGGATGGGCCGTATCTTCTCCGACGGCTCTGTCGTCGGCACCATCCGCCCGGGTGGTCGCGGCGAGACCCGTTTCGCTTCCCTGCCAGCTGGCACGATTAAGGTCGAGGGTGGCTCGATGTGCGCGCACCTCTCGGGCCTGCCGATTGAGCCGTGTTTCAACGTGCAGCGGATCGACTACCGGAGTTTTCGCGGTTCAATCTCCGGCCTCGGCTTTGCCTATTGTGACTTCCGCCAGCACAATCCGCGCGCTCAGGTCATAACCCGAGCATCGGCGTCGCCGCGGTCATTGCCGATCGCGACATTGCGGCCGGCAATCGAAGAGTAGCGGCGCCGTTATTCCAGCTCGAGCCGGAAGGGGGTCGCTTCGGTGGCCATGACCCCGCGGCCGATCATTTCAATCGCCGTTACCATGCGGCCATCGCGGCCAAGCAGCCGGTCGGCCAGCGATACGATGCGGATGTTCGGCGTGGCCGTCGGCGAAGCGCGCCGCAGCGCGCGGGCAATGCTTTCTTCGTCGCGGTGTGGATTGAGCGCGCAGACGCTGGCAAATGCGCTTGCCGTCGAGCGGCTGATCCCGGCGTAGCAGTGCACGACCATCGGTGCCCGCCGGTCCCAGCGGCGCACGAATTTGAGCAGATCGGCAATGTGCTCCTCATCCGGCATGATGTAGCCGTCGAGCGGCGAGCTGATGTCGTGCAGCCGCAGCCGCAGGTAATTTTCCTCCACCACCGCGCTCGGGCGCTCGATGACGACTTCGTCGCCGATCAGCGATATGACGTGGCGGGCGCCGGTGTCTTCGACCGTCTGGCGCAGCAGCGAAAGCGGGCAGACGTGAATCATGGAAGGCGAGGGCAGCCAGGGTTCGGATTATGGAATCGCATCACGCATTGCGTAGTGTCGTATAGGTACCGCGCGCGGCACAAGTATGACGCTTACTCTGGCACCGCCAATGGCGCCGGAGCGTTGCGACGGTAGCTAATCACCTTTGACAAATAACTTATTGAATCTTTCAAGGTAACGCGCTTGTGCCGTCTCTGCCGGCCAGGGTTTTAAATAGTCGCGCTCGATCGCGGCAGAGATCGCTGGTTCGCGGCCGAAGAATCGCTGCGCTTCTTTGGCATCGAACCCGGCGAGGCGGGTTGATTCCAGGTACGCCGCCGCACGATCAGCGGTCTTGATCAGGGCATTGAGCTCCGGCGCGGAGTCTATCGGCAAACTGAAGCGACGGTGGATCGCCGCGAGCAGGCGCCGCTCGACCGCCTTATAGTCGCCGCCGATAATCGCCTTGAACGGTGAGATCATGTCGCCGATGACATATTCCGGCGCATCGTGCAGCAGTACCGCCAGCCGCCAGCTGCGCTCGAGCCGCGGCACGCGCGCCCGCGCCAGCGTTTCCACCAGCAGACAGTGCTGAGCGACTGAAAAAATGTTAGGGCCGATGGTCTGTCCGTTCCAGCGGGCTACGCGCGCGACCCCGTGCGCGATGTCTTCGATCTCAATGTCGAGAGCCGAAGGGTCGAGCAGGTCGAGCCGCCGCCCGGACAACATGCGTTGCCAGGCGCGAGGCGAATCCGGGCGAGACCGCTTGACCATGATCGGGAGGCTAGCGGCCTCCCGATCATTCGCAAACAGGGTTGGCGTAACGCTTAGGCCGCCGCCTTCTTGCCCCACAGGCGCTTGGAGGCGATGTCGGCGCCTTCGCGTAGCGTCTTGAGCTTCAGCCACACCACATCTTCCGCGACCCATTCCCAGCCGGCGAAGGTGCCAAAGCCACAGTCGACGCCGGCGATGACGCGCTCGCGATCGCCGATCGCCGCGACCGCAGACTCGATGCGCTGCGCCACGACTTCCGGATGCTCGACCAGATTGATCTTCGAGTCGATCACTCCCGGAATCAGGATCATGTTGTCGGGGAATTTGTGCTTCTTCAGCGCCGCATATTCGTGCTGGCGGCGCGCGTTGGCGAACTCGATGCTCAGCGCGCCAACGTTAGCCCTGTAGAAAGCCTGCAGCAGCGGCTCGAGCCCGATGTCGTAAATATGCGGACCCTCCCAGTTGCCCCAGCAGATGTGCAGCCGCACCCGATCGCGCGGGATGTCGTGGAGGGCTTTGTTGAGCGTCGCAATGTGCAGTTCGACGATCTTGACATATTCGGCCTCGGACTTGTCTTGGAACAGGAGCACCCGCTCCATTGCGAGGTCCGGCGCGTCAATCTGAAGGACCAGCCCGGCATCGACCACGGATTTGTACTCGTAATGCATCTCGCGCGCGATTGCGTCGAGATACCCCTCATACGTCGCATAGTGGGCATTGAGCATTGTCGTCGCGATAATGCCCGGCGACGGCTCTGCAAAAAACATTTCGGGAAACGGCGGTTTGATCGTATCGGCGGCTTTTTTGAAGCGAGCCAGTTCAGTCTTGATGGCTTCTTTGTCGTGGTATTTGAGTTCGCTGACGCACTCGGGGCAGCCGAACACTTTTCCGGTCTTCGGAATGCGTGCGGAGAATTTCTCAGTGAACAGTGGATTTTCAATCCATTCCTTGCCGAACGGTCGCTTCGACTCGCCGCCGAAGCCATGCATGCGCTTCGGCACATAGGTCTGAAAACCGACGCGGCCCTGCTCGCCGTCATTGGCGACGTCCACGCCGGCCCAGCGCTGCTTTTCCATCACGTGCGCGACGCGTTTTTCGATCATGTCGGTCAGCTTGGCCTGATCGACTTTCTCCCCGGCCTCATCGGCAATCAGGGCGTCGTTAAGGTCTTTGCCGCGTGGCAAGCTGCCGGTATGCGTAGTCAGAATGTACTCGGCGCTCTTCTTCATCATTTCCTCCCAATAACTCACGTTTGTTCGGCGGGCAAAGCGTTCTGCTGCCAAAACTGTCTTGCGGATTATGCCAGCCAATCACAGCCAGGCGCAAGACGACGGTTCAAGACGAGCAACCTGCCTGAGCGAAAGCGCGTTTTTTTGATACGACCAGGCGCAGTATGCTGAATGAGTAAAACTGACGTGAGGTGGGCCAAGCCCACAAGCTCAAGGGCCATATCCCACGGTCAAACATAAAGATTAATTCTGCGACCGGTACGGTAGATTCCTGCCGCGGAGCTTGGCACCGGCTGCAAAACCAGAGTATTGTTCAGCCGCACAAGGTCATCTGGGAATTTCCAGCTGCCACGAACGTAAAAAACTGCGGCGCTGCCACGGTTATGTGTTCGGTCAGACTCGGTCAAATCAGATGCAGCAGGGGAGGAGTTCATGTTGTCATCACGCAGTCTCGGAGTCGGCGTTTCCGCACTGGGCTTGGCGTTTGCCGTTGCCACTGTGGGCTATGCCGACATCATGAAAGTGAAGCTTCATCCGGAAAAGAAAGGGAGCGTCGCCGACTTTCAGCCGATATCCAAGTTCTGCGGCACAAAGCCGCTTAAAGTCGCGCTGTCGGACGGTTGGGGCGGCAATTATTGGCGCCACATCCAACGCGCCGAATTCGAGGATGAAGCGTCGAAGTGCAAGAATATCGCCGAGGTCCGTTACACCGACGGCGAGTTCAAGCCAGAGAAACAGATCGCCGATATTGAAGGCCTGATCGCGCAGAAGTACGATGTGATCGTCGCCTTCCTCGATACCGGCGCGGCGATTTTGAAAGCGACGCGTGAAGCCACCGGGGCAGGCATAGCGACCATTCCGTTCTCGACCGGTGAAAGTTTCCCCGGATTGGGCAAGGACTACATCGACCGCGTCACCGAAAGCCAGAGCGAGGTCGGTGCACAGGCCGCGGAATGGCTGGCCAAGACGCTCCACGGCAAAGGCAATATCATCATGTTCGGCGGCACGCCGGGCAATCCGATGACGGCGGCGCAAGTCGTCGGCTGGAGGCCCGTCTTCGCCAAGTATCCGGGCATTAAGGTCCTTGAAGCCGAACCGGTACCGACCATGTGGGATCCGGCCGTGGCGCAACAGAAGACCGCTGCGCTCATCGCCAAATATCCGCAGATCGACGGCATCTATAGTGAGACGGTAGGTCCGATCCGCGCCTTCGTCGCCGCCGGCAGGCCCATTCCCGCTTATGTCGGCCAGTCGCTCATGGATTTGAGCTGCATAACGGCCGAGCATCCGGAGATGAAGATGATGAGCATCGATGCTCACACCTGGATGGTGCGTAACGCGCTGCGCAAGGGTCTTGCGGCCGCCAATGGCATGGACAATGACGAGCCGAGCCTGATCAAGCTGCCATACTCCGAGGACACGACGTCGAAGGATCCAAAGCTCGCACTGAAGTGCGACAAGTCGATGCCGATGGATTCGATCCCGTCGTCGATGCTGAGCAAGCCGCAGCAGGTCAAGGCGCTGGGCGGCAAGTAATTCGTCTCGCCGTTTGTCTTGTGATCGCCCGGTCCCCCCATGGGGTCCGGGCGATCTTTTGGCGCTGTAGTGCATCTGCGCGCGGCGTGCTGTTGTTTGATGCCCAAGGTTTCGCTACTGCATATTCCTCTCCGCCGCGCGGACCGGGTTCGGCGAAGTTGAAGCCGGACTAAAGCCGGCGGAAGTTCGGGCAGCCGCGCGGGACGCGCGGTGCGGGACCGGCGGCGGGTTGCCGCTACCGCGCTTGAGTAGGGGCGGGAATGACGACATGGATTGAGTATCGGACGATTACCCTGCGGGTGCCATGGCCCGGCAGAGATCTGCCCGAACTCCCGCTGGCGGGAAAAGCCATCGTCGCCACAGCGCTTCTGGTCTTAATCGGCGGTATTGCCGCGCCCAGCACCATCAGCGTCGCGGCTATTCTTTCCACGTTGCCTTACTTCGCTATCCTCGCCGTCGCCTCTATCGGTCAGCACCTCGTGATCCAGCAGCGTGGGCTCGATCTGTCGACCGCCGGCATCATGTCGTTTGTTGCGGTGGTTGTTACCAAGCTGCCCGACTCTTCCACCGATCCCGGCGTCGTCCTTTTCTATATCGCGGCGGGACTACTGGTCGGGGCGGCAATCGGCGCATTCACGGGCCTGATCGTCACTTTGCTGCGGGTTCCGCCGCTTGTCACGACCATCGGCGTCAATGCCGTTCTGTTCGGCCTGACCTATTTCGTTTCGACCGGGGCGTCGGTGCAATCGCCGCCGATGATGGTGAGCTTTTTTGTTGGAGAGTTTCTCTTTGTGCCGGCGACGATTTGGGTGTTGCTGTTGGTGGCGGCGGCGACGGTGCTCGTCCTGACGTTTACGACGGTCGGGCGTCGCTTTATCGCGGTCAGCGTCAATC
>JBAUGC010000659.1:0-2140 GCA_049679485.1 Xanthobacteraceae bacterium | reverse complement strand
GAGCTGCGCCCAAGGGCCGAAAGCCCCGACGGTAAGAGCCGCGGTGGAACGCCGACAGGCGAGCGCACCCGACGGTGCGCGCCGCGCCCCCTCCTGTGTCCTCCCCGCAAGCGGGGGAGGATGAAGGTGGGGGCGCGGAGGTTGGACACACGTTTATCGGCGTTCTGCCCCCTTTTTGTTTGCTCAGTCGTCATTGCGGTTCGTAGGGTGGGTAGAGCGAAGCGAAACCCACCGTTCAGCATGGTGGGTTACGCTGCGGAGCTTGTCATCGGGCCGGCCACTTCGGGCCAGACCCGCTGGCAGCTAACCCACCCTACATTTTCGCAAAACCCGGACGCAGAACGCGCCGCGAGAACGCGGACCTATGCCCGCATCCGGGCGTGGCGGCCGGCGCTGCGCTCGATGGCGCTGGCGAGATATTCCGGCGACTGGGCGCCGGTGACGATAACGCTGCCGCCGAAAATAAAGCACGGCACGCCGTCGATGCCGGCCTCCTTGGCGCTGTTGGCTTCGCTTTCGATGCGGTCGACGTCGGCGTCGCTCGCCAGCAGCCTGCGCACCAGGTCGCCGTCCATGCCGCAGTCCACCGCCGCCTGGATCAGCGTCTTCGGATCGGTCAGATCGGCGCCTTCGGCGAAATAAAGTTCCATCAGGCGCTGCTTCATCCGGCCGGGATCGGTGGCGCTGCGCGACCACAGGATGAGGCGATGGCAGTCGAGCGTGTTGGGCTGGCGGCTCACCTTGTCGGGCGCATACACCAATCCGTCGATCGCGGCGGTGGCGGCGACGCGTTCGGCCATCATGGCGTAGCGCTCGGCGGAGCCGAACTTGGTTTCCAGATAGGTCTGCCGGTCGATGCCTTCGCGCGGAATCCACGGATTGAGAAAATAGGGCCGCCAGTTGATATCGACGGCAATGTCGGGCACCAGCGCGGTCGCCATTTCGAGCCGGCGCTTGCCGATGTAGCACCACGGACAGACCACATCGGAAACCACGTCGACATGGACGGAGGTGGTCGTCGGAGCGGAGGAGGCGGTCATGACGAAACTTTCGCTGGATGGGGTTTCGTTGGCGTCAAGTTCAATCCAAGTTTGACCCATGGGCCGGGATACGGGAATTGATGCTGCCGACAATTCCTCCACCGTAAATAGTGTCGGCTTCAGCCGGCGGCAACATCGTCCACAACCCGGGCGATCAGTGAATCGACGCTGTCGGTCGGTTTGAGGGTCGCCAGTGTCACCGCGGTATCGACGCCGGGGCGCTTGCGGTCCGGCGCCAGCATGGTGTGCTTGAGCACGCTCGCGATCCGCCGGGTGATGACGTGGGCGGCGCGCAGATCGGTCTCGGTGAACACCGCGAAGATCGAATCGTCGGCTTCGCGGCAGGCGAAATCGACTTGGCGCATCAGCCGGCTCACCAGCCGCGCGGCGTCGAGGCTGATGCGGCGGTCGCTGCGCGCGAACGAAAAGCGCGCGATCGAAAGCCCGACGCCGCGTTTTTCGGCGTCGCCGACGGCGCGGTTGAGATCGCGCCAGAACGCGTCGTGGGCGAGAAGCCCGGTGTTGGGATCGATCATGCCTTTGGCGTCGAGGGATTTGAGCATGCGCCGCTGCCGCTCGCCGAAAGCGTGGAGCCGAACGAAGGGCAGGAAGCGCTCGACCAGCCGCGCCGGTCCGCCGGTGAGGCGGTCGAGATTCGCCAGTTGCGGAAGAAATTGCTCGATCACGCCGGGATGGCCGCCGAGCACCGCGACCGGCAGATCGCGGAAACGTGTGTCCTCCGCCAGTACTGTCAGGAGCGCTTCGATGATGCGCGGGCCAAAGCCGTCGCCGATGATCATGCCGTCGATGTCGCGCGCGTTGAGCGCGCGCGCCGCGCTCTCGACGCTGAGCGCGCCGACGAGGCCGACCTGTTCGCCGACAGCGACGGCAAGCTCCGGATAATTCCTGCCGCGGCCGGCAACCAGAACCGTGGCCTCATCGAGCGCGTCATCAGTCGGCAATTCCGGCACCCCGGCCGATGGGTTAAACTTGACGCTAGCGAAACCCCATCCAGCGAAAGTTTCGTCATGACCGATTCCTCTGCTCCGAACACCTACGTCCATGTCGACGTGGTTTCCGATGTGGTTTGTCCGTGGTGC
>JBAUGC010000658.1:0-7122 GCA_049679485.1 Xanthobacteraceae bacterium | reverse complement strand
CCGATATTGCGCACCGCCTCTTCGGCGAACCAGCGGAAGAATTCCGCCGAATAGGCGACCTCGCCGCGCGAATCCGACAACGCCTTGCCGTTCTCGATGGTGATCAATTTCGCCAGCCGTTCGGCGTCGCGCATGATCAGCTCGAACGCCTTGCGCAGGATCTCGCCGCGTTCGCGCGGCTTCTTCGCGGCCCAGCCGGGGAAGGCGGCGCTGGCGGCGTCAAGTGCAGTTTTGGCGTCTTCGACCGTGGCGCTCGCCACCGAGGCGACTTTGTTCTCGGTCGCCGGGTCGATCACGTCGAAACGGCCGCCGTCTGAGGATTTGCGCCACTTGCCCCCGATCCACAGATCGGTCGGGACGTTGGCGAGCAGATTGTCGTACATGGCCATGATACTCGGTCCTGTTGCGGCGTTGCCCCAGAGAGCTATTTGCCGTTTTTCAGCTCGACAAGGATGTTCTGATAGAGCCCGCCGCTCAAGTTGCGCAGCTCGTGCTTCTGGCCGGCATCGTTCCAGATCACGCCGCCGACTTTGTCGTCAGCAATGATGGTGTGGCCGTCAACGTTCTCAAGCTCGATCTTGCCGCCGGTCACGTTGATGATGACGTAGTCGAGCTTGTGGTGATGCCACGCCTTCTTGCCGCCGGCCGGGACTTTCATGTCCCACACCCGCACCTGATCGTTCTCAAAGAGAACTTCGGTGCCGATCGGTCCGTTTGGATTTTCGCGGGTCGGTTCGTTAGCCATGCTTTCCTCCACTCACGAATTCAGGCTGCGTTGTACGCGCTCGGCGATGCGATCGACGCTCGGCAGCGCAAGGTCTTCCAGAATGTCGGCCGCAGGCAGCGGGATGTGCGGCGTCGTAATCCGCACCGGCGGCCCGTCGAGATCGTAGAATGCTTCGTCGGCGACGATCGAGACGAGTTCGGCGCCCCAGCCGCACAGCCGCGGATTTTCCTCCACGGTGAACAGCCGGTGGGTGCGCGCGACCGAGCCGAGGATGGTCTGCGTGTCGAGCGGAACCAGCGAACGGACATCGACCACTTCGCAATCGATGCCGTGCTCGCTCTTGAGTTTTTCTGCTGCTGCAAGCGCCCGCGGCACCATCAAAGCGAGCGCGAGGACGGTGGCGTCTTTGCCGGGCCGCACGATCTTCGCGCTGCCGAGCGTGTCGACGATCTCGCCGTCCGGCACCTCGCCTTTGACCGCGTAAAGCGATTTGTGCTCGAAAAAAATCACCGGGTCGGGATCGCGCACCGCGGCCGCCATCAGCCCGATCACGTCGCGCGGGGTTGATGGCGCGACGACCTTCAGCCCCGGGATCATCATGCACCAGTTCTCGACGCTCTGCGAATGCTGGGCGCCGAAGCGTGCGCCGCCGCCGTTGCCGGTGCGCACCACGAGCGGACATTTGACTTGCCCATTCGACATGTAGCGGCTCTTGGGGAACTCGTTGGCGATGTAGTCGAAGCAAACCGCGATGAAGTCCGAGAACATGATCTCTGCGATCGGCTTCAAGCCGGTCATCGCAGCGCCCATGGCGGCGCCGAGAATAGCCTGCTCGGAAATGGGCGTGTCGCGTACCCGCACCGGGCCGAACTGCTCGAACAGCCCGACCGTTGCCTTGAACACGCCGCCGGCTTTGGCGACGTCCTCGCCGAGGAACACCACGTCGGGATCGCGTGTCATTTCCTGAGCGATGCCGCGGATGACGGCGTCGCGATAGGTCAGTTCCGCCATGCGAAACCTCCGTCGGCATAGACGTCGGTGGTGAGAATATCGAGCGCCGGCGGGGGCGCCGCCTTGCACTCTTCCGTGGCGTCGTCCACCTCCCGTTTCACCTCGGTGTCAATGCGCAGAATAGTCTCCTCACCGACGCCGAATTGTTTCAGGCGCTCCCGATAGAGCTTGATCGGGTCGCGTGCCTTCCATTTGTCCAGTTCGCCTTCCGGCCGGTATTTGGCCGGGTCGGCGCGCGAATGTCCGCTGTAGCGATAGGTCATGCATTCGATCAGCGACGGCCCATCGCCGGCGCGCGCTTTGTCGTAAGCAGAGATCGCGGCGCGATAGACGGCATCGGCATCGTTGCCGTCGATAACGATGCGTGGCAGCCCGTAGCTCGCGGCGCGATCCGCCGCCGGATGCTGCACCGCTGTGACTTCGCTGATCGGCGTATATTCCATATAGAGATTATTTTCGCAGACGAAGACGACTGGCAGCTTCCAAACCACCGCGAAGTTGAGCGCCTCATGAAAGGCGCCGATGTTGGTCGTGCCGTCGCCGAAGAAACAGACCGATACGTCCTTGGCGCCTTTGTACTGCGCACGCCACGCGGCGCCGCAGGCAATAGGCAGGTGCGCCCCGATGATCGCGTACGATCCCATCACGCCATGATCGACCGAGGTCAGATGCATCGAGCCGCCCTTGCCGCGCATCAGGCCGATATCGCGCTGCATCAGTTCGCCAAGAACCTTGGTGACCGGCACGCCCCGCGCCAGCGTGTGGGCGTGTCCGCGATAGGTACAGAACGAAAGATCGCCTTTGTGCATGGCGACGGCGAAGCCGGCGGCGACCGCCTCCTGACCAAGTGAAAGGTGGCTGGTGCCTTTGACGAGGTTTTGCAGAAACAGATCGTAGGCCCGCTGCTCGGCCTCGCGAATGACGACTTGCGTGCGATACATGGCGAGCCGTTTTTCCTCGCCGATGTCGTCGTTGAGGGTCACGTTCGCAGCCGGCACGCGGTCCTGGAGATTGGCCATGAAATATCCTTTGAGGGGCCCAATGTGATGCAGCGGGCGCGCGCAACTTAGCGCCACTTGCGAAGGTGAGGCAACGTCTCCGGCACCGGCAAAAGCGCGTGGGCAGCGTTCAATCAGACGCAGGGCGCAGTAACCCGGGCGGGCGTCGCGACCGCGGATTGCGAAGGCGCTGGTCAGGCTTAGAACCGGCTCCGCAGGGCCTGACGGCGGAAAGGCCTTTGGTAACTAGTCGTCGTTCGAGCGCGTACCGGAAGGCGCATCACCCTCGCCCGGCATCGCATGATCGCGCGGGCCACGGTGCCGTCGGCGCCGCCGATGCAGCGGGAAGCGGTCTGCCGCGCCGTCGTAGCCGTTTTGACCGTTCGGACCGTTCGGCGGATCACCGGCGCCGTTGTCGGCCTGACCCTGTGGTGGTTGCGGCTGTTGTTGTTGCGGCTGGCCGCCGCCGCCGGTGATGAATGACGGCAGCCGTTCAACGTCCTCCTCGTTCTCCGGGAGGTGCTGCTGAGGGCGCGGCTGAAATTGTTGCGGCTGGGATTGGGGGTGTTGCTCGCGAGGATAGAAAGGTTGCTGCTCGCGCGGTGCGAATGGCTCGCCGCTCACGGACGGCTGTTCGTCGCCATCATCGTAGCCGTCATCGCCTGTGTTGCCGCGCTGGTCGCCGCTCTGCTGATAGCCATAAGGCTGGCTCTGGCGAAACTGCTCCTGCGCTGCCGCGATCAAGCGAAAATAATGTTCGGCGTGCTGATAATAATTTTCCGCCGCGACCGGATCGCCTGAACTCTGTGCGTCGCGGGCGAGCTGGAGATACTTCTCGGCGACGTGGGACGCGGTTCCGCGAATCTTAATGTCCGGCCCATTGGACTCGTACATACGCGACAATGGATTTTGGTGATGATGATGGCCACCTTTGCGGTTGCGACCCCGCATGCGCTTATTCTGACCGTTTCTCATGGTTTGCTATTCCGCCAACCCCTTATGTGCCGACGGCGCGAATGCCGCCCCTCAAACTCACAGAATGTCACCCAAACTCGACGCATTGTTATCGAAAGCCTCATCGGAGCATCGACGGCGCAAAACGCCCGTCCTCAGCCCCTACCGCTGCGCGGCACGTTAACCTTTTAAAACCTCAGCAATACAGCCCTCACCGGCGGTTTCGCCGCGGTGTTGCGAACCCTTCCTGGTGCGCGACATTTTTCAAAAATGCGCGCCGACCCGATGGAACTTCTCGGTCTGAATCTGGCGATCCCGTCTGCCGTCTGATCCGGCTTTGGCTATCCCGGCTTTCGTTTCACCTGGCCTGCGCTGCCAATCCTCTAGGAGGGTCGCTCCGGGCGTTTGAGGCGGCGCGGCACCCAATCATCTCGGGCCGATTCCGTATATGCAAGTTAGTCGGTTCCGGCCGACTTTCCAAGTGCTTTTTTTGCTGCTTTTTTGCTGGGGTTCAATGCTGCAAATTCGTGTCCCTTTTATGGAACTTTCGTCGCAGTGATCGCTCGGGGCAGACCCGCAAGATCGTAGTGCGGCGGTGACGGCACAAGCCGGGCTCCTGAAAACAATGCGGTGACCGCCGATGTCTGGCCGATGCCGAGTTCGACAACCAGAGCGCCACCGGGCTTAAGGAGCGCCGGCGCCGAGGCGGCGATCAATCGATAAAAGCCGAGGCCGTCCGGTCCACCATCGAGCGCGGCGTGCGGGTCGAAATCACGCACCTCGGGAGCCAGCGCAGCGATATCGCTGGAGGCGATATAGGGCGGATTGGACACGATCAGATCGAGGGGGCCCCGGAGGGCCGCTGCCAGATCACACGCGACGAATGCCGCCCGCCCGAATTTAAGCTGTTCGGCATTGGACCGCGCCGTTAGAACCGCACCGAAGCTGGTATCGGTGCCAACGCCGAAGGCGTTGGGCAGTTCGGCGAGCAAGGCCAAAAGGAGCGCGCCTGATCCCGTGCCGAGGTCGGCAATCCGGAGCGGCCGCGTGCGTGGGCCATCCGCGTCAATCGCGGCAAGCGCCGCTTCCACTACCGTTTCGGTTTCCGGTCGCGGGACGAGTGTCGAAGCGTTAACGGCGAGCTTCAGGCTCCAGAATTCCTTGCTGCCGACAATGCGCGCCATCGGTTCTCGTGCCAGACGCCGCTGCGCCAGTTCCGCAATTGTTTCTTGCTCTCTGGCGTTAAGAGGCCGCTCGCCAGCTGCTGCCATTGCTGCATGATCAAGCGAAAGCGCATGGCAGAGGAGGACGCGCGCGTCGAGCTCGGGCGAATCGATGCCGGCGGCGTGAAATTTTTGCGTCAGAGCGCGGCGCATTCCGGCAACGGTCAACTTGCCGTCGTGCCGCGCCAGCACCGGGGCGTCCGTAGCTGGCATCACGCGTCCTCGGCCGCGAGCAGTTCGGCCTGACGCTCGGCGACCAGCGCATCGATGACTTCGCCGAGCGCCTCGCCCTCCATGATCTGCGGTAGCTTGTAGAGCGTGAGATTGATGCGATGGTCGGACAAACGGCCTTGCGGAAAATTGTAGGTGCGGATGCGCTCCGAGCGGTCGCCGGTGCCGACCTGGCCGCGGCGCACGGCGGCGCGCGCGGCCTCTTGTTTCTGCCGCTGGAAATCGTACAGCCGCGTTAGCAGCACCGCGAGTGCCTTGGCGCGGTTGCGATGCTGCGAGCGGTCTTCCTGCATCATCACGACGATGCCGGTGGGCATATGCGTGATCCGCACCGCTGACTCGGTTTTGTTGACGTGTTGGCCGCCGGCGCCGCTCGAGCGTAGCGTGTCGATCTTGAGGTCGGTGTCGTTGATGGGGACATCAACCTCCTGGGCCTCAGGCAGCACGGCGACGGTCGCGGTCGAGGTATGAATGCGGCCGGAACCCTCGGTATCGGGCACGCGCTGCACACGATGCACGCCGGATTCGTATTTAAGCTTGGCAAAGGCGCCGCGGCCACGGATTTCGGCGATGATTTCTTTATACCCGCCCATCGAGCCTTCGCTCGCCGTCACGATCTCGACTTTCCATCCCTGCGTAGCGGCGTAGCGCTCGTACATGCGGAACAAATCCCCGGCAAACAGCGAGGCTTCGTCGCCGCCGGTCCCGGCGCGGATTTCGAGAATGACGTTGCGCTCGTCCATCGCATCCCTGGGGATGAGCGCGATCCGCAGTTGCTGTTCGAGCGCGCCGCGCCGTGCCTCAAGCTCCGGCCGTTCTTCCGCAGCGATCGAACGCATTTCCGGATCGGTAGCCGGATCTTCGATCAGACCGGTGACGCCTTCGAGCTCGCGCTGCGCCACGCGATAGGCTTTGACCGCCTCGACGACCGGCGCGAGTTCGGCGAATTCGCGCGAGAGCTTCACGTAGGTTTCAGTCGGCATGGCGGTGGCGAGCTCGCGCTCCAGCGCCGCGTGCCGGGACAGGAGAGCATCAAGTTTCTGATCGGGCAGCATGGTGGCTAACTAAAAGACGTGGATGGCTGCGACAAGACCGGCCGCGACACCTTTCGGCGCTAAATTTGCAGACCGCTGTCGGCTGCGAACTTTTGCAGCTGAGCGCGGATTGGCACAGCGCCGGTCGACTTCTCGATCAACGGACAAACGAAAGCGGCCGCTTTGCGGCTATCGAGTTCGAGCAGCATGGCCTTGACCGGCCCCATTGCCGAAGGCGTCAGCGAAAGCGAGCGATAGCCGATCGCTGCTAGCGCCAGCGCGCCGAGTGGCTGTGACGCCAGCTCGCCGCACAATGTTACCGGCTTGCCGTGCTCGCGGCACTTGTCGGCTATGTCCTTCAGCGCGCGCAAAACCGGCGCGGACAAGGGATCGAAGCGATTGGCGACGCGCGGGTTGCCGCGGTCGACTGCGTAGAGGAACTGCACGAGATCGTTCGAACCGACCGAGAGAAAATCCACGCGCTCGAGTAATTCATCGAGCTGATAAAGCAGCGATGGCACTTCGACCATGCTGCCGACTTCGACTTGATCGGGCAGTTTGTGGCCGTGGCGGCGCAGATGCGTGAGCTCGCGTTCGACCAGCTCTTTGGCCTGGTCGAACTCATCGACGGTGGCGATCATGGGAAACATGACCTTCAGTGCCCGCCCAGCCGCGGCGCGAAGCAGCGCGCGCAGCTGCGTGCGCAACAAGGCGGGCCGGTCGAGCCCCAGGCGGATGGCGCGCCAGCCAAGTGCCGGGTTCTCCTCCTCGATATTGCGCATATAGGGCAGCACTTTGTCGCCGC
Source organism: Xanthobacteraceae bacterium (assembly GCA_049679485.1). GTDB lineage: Bacteria > Pseudomonadota > Alphaproteobacteria > Rhizobiales > Xanthobacteraceae > BOG-931. Next base: position 139 of record JBAUGC010000658.1, on the reverse strand, counting down.
CGATATCGAGGGTGCGAAAGGTCACCGGCTTGTCATCGGCGCTGTCGAGCACGGCGCGGTAGAGCGCATATTGCTCGCTCGATCGCGGGAAATTCGGCGCCACCATGAATTGCAGCTCGGTGCGGAACAGCCCGATGCC
>JBAUGC010000657.1:0-2958 GCA_049679485.1 Xanthobacteraceae bacterium | reverse complement strand
GAGCACGTCCCCGCAGATCGTCGCGACACCTTCCGCAGTCTTCACGATCACATTCATCGAGCCTTCGGTATGGCCGCCGGCGGCTTCGCAGATGACGCCGGGCATCAGTTCGGTCGGCCCTGATATTTCGAGGTCAAGAAAGCGCAGCGCCCCTTTGGTGTGCAGGCGGTCGATCAGATGCTTGATATCGACCGCCGGGTATTGCGGATGCATCAGACCGGAAACGGAATATTCCAGCTCGCGTCGATTGATGACGACAGCTGTGTTCATGGGAAAGAGGTCGTCCTTGCCGGCATGGTCGATATGCAAGTGCGTGTGCAGCACATAGCGCACGTCGCCGAGCTTCAGCCCGTGTTTCTTCAGCTGGTTCTCGATCATGTTCTCGTGCGATTGCATGCCCCGCATGCCGAGCGTTTCCATGATCTGGTTGGAGCGATAGCCGGTATCGACCAGTATCGGCCAGGTGCCGCCGAGAATAAGAAAGCCGAGTGTCGGCACGCGGCGCGTGCGGCCGCAATCGCGGCCCAGCACCAGGAAGCTCGATTCGAGCTCGATATCGCCGTAATCGAGAATTTTTATTTCTAACGCCATACTTTCCTCCCCACTCGGGTCTCCGATCGTGCGCCTGTGCGCATGTTCTTAGTTTTTGCCTCGCTAGGCGATCATCATGCCGCCCTCGCATCGGCCAATTGCAGAACGTGCGCACAGATTTGCTCGACCGATCCACCGTCGCCCAGCACATCGAGGAATGGCCGCGCGGCAACGAGGCCTGCGGTGCGCGGCTCAAAGCCAGGATCGGCGGCGAGCGGCGTCAGCCAGATAATTCGCCAGGCGATGCGCGAGAAACGCTCGACCGCGTCGGCCATGGCGGTCGGATCGCCGCGTTCAAGCCCATCGGAGAGCACCACGAGCGCCGCGCCGCGAGCCAACGCTGCAAAGCGTGGCACGCTGAGAAAAGCATTAAGCGCCTCGCCGATACGGGTGCCGCCGTCCCAGTCGGCAACAAGCAGCGAGGCGGTGGCGAGCGCCTGTTCGCGATTCTTCAGACGGAGCGGCCGGGTAATGCGCGTGAGCCGCGTGCCGATGGTAAAAACTTCGACCGAGTCGGCGGCGCGGACCAGCGCATGAGCAAAGGCAAGGTGCGATTGCGTGCGCTCCTTCATCGAGCCGGAGACGTCGACGAGGACGACAATGCGGCGCTGCCGCAAACGGCGCTTGCGCTGACGGAGGCTGACAATCTCGCCGCCGTGCCGCATGGCGTCGCGGAACATCCGCCGTGTGTCGGTGCCGGGTCCGCCGCGCGCGGAGCGCCAGCGATAGCCGCGTCGCCGCGGGACCCGAGCGGGAAGTGCGCGGGAAAAGCGACGGAGTGTTTCACCCTCCTGTCCGGGAGCGAAGCGGCGCGCCGAGAGACGCTCCGCGGTCGTAGCCTGCGCGCCGGATTCATGGGTCTCATCGCCGAAGATCGGCTCCGGCCCAACCGAGGAATCCTCAGCCGCCCGCACCGACTCTTCGTCGCTCGGCGCCGTCTCCACCGCCGAACCGAGCACGCCGAGAAAATGAGCATCGAACAGCGCGTCGAATTCGGCAAAACGTTCCGGCGGCGGCGCCAGCGTCGCCCGTGCGGCCCGGCGGATATCGTTAATCTCTTCCGGGCCGAGAAGTTCGATCGCCGCAAGCCAGGCCATGGTTTGTTCGGGCGCGACGGAGAACCCGGCCCGGCGCAACAGCCCGGAGAAACCTACGAAATGGGCGATCGGCTCGGTCACGCCGTTCACGCCTGAGCCTCCGCCAGGATCGCATCGATCTTCGGTGCGATGTGCACGAAATCGTCTTCGTCCTTGAGGACGACGCCGAGCGAACGCTTGAAGGCCTCGGGCCAGCGTGCGCCCTGCTCGTTGAGCAGCGTTGCGGCTTCCGCCCATTCGACCGCCTCGGCGATGCCGGGAAGCTTGGCCAGCGGTTCGCGGCGCAGACGTCCGACCGCAGCGACAACGGCCCGGGCCGCTCGTTCGCTCACGCCGGAGGCGCGCATTGTAATGATGCGCATTTCGCGCTCCGCGGTCGGATATTCGATCCAGTGATAGACGCAGCGGCGGCGCAACGCCTCGTGCAATTCGCGGGTCCGGTTGGAGGTCAGGATGACCACGGGCCGCTCATAAGCGCGAATAGCACCTCGCTCCGGAATGGAAATCTGAAAGTCGGAAAGAAACTCGAGCAGGAAGGCCTCGAACTCATGATCTGAGCGGTCGATCTCGTCGATGAGCAACACCGTCTCTTGCGGCCGCCGCAGACAAGCAAGCATCGGCCGTTCGATCAGGAATTCATCGCGGTAAATATCGATCGGGCTGTCGCTCTCGCTTTGCTGGCGGAGCGCCAGCATCTGCCGTGGAAAATTCCACTCGTAGAGCGCCGCCGAGGCGTCGATGCCCTCGTAGCATTGCAGGCGAAGGAGCGTGCGGCCCAACACGCCGGCGATCGCCTTCGCAGCTTCAGTTTTGCCGACCCCAGGGGCGCCTTCGAGCAACAATGGCTTACCCAGCGCCAAAGCGAGATAAGCGGCGGTCGAAAGTTCATCGTCGGCGAGGTAATAGGCAGCCCGCAACGCTTCTTCGAGTTCGCGCGGGCTGCCAATGCCGACGATTTTTTGACGCACCGCCATGGTTTTAACGCGCGCGCCCGCCCGCTGGCGCGCCGCGACCCGCCCTAATCGCCCGCAGAACTTTCTCCGGCGTGATCGGCAGATCGTTGATGCGCACGCCAACGGCGTTGAAAACGGCATTGGCAACGGCTGGCAGCACCGGATTGGCGCACATCTCGCCGGGCCCTTTGGCGCCGAACGGACCGTCGGGAGCAGGCCGTTCCAGTACGATAATATCGTGGGGACAGATATCGCCCGGGCCAGGCATCAAGTAGTCGTTGAAGTCACGTGGGCCGTTTCTTGTATCGGGATAATAC